>CAIOSS010000966.1 GCA_903860995.1 uncultured delta proteobacterium
CGGGCCTTCGCGGCGCCGGTGGTCGCGCCCGCGGCGGCGGCGCCGAAGAAGCCCGCGGCCCCGGTAGGTCCGCCGCGGATGCCGGCGCTCCCGAAGGGGCGCAGCAGCTTCCAGGGGCGGTGATTTCGCGCGCGGGCCGTGGTAGGCGCGGGCCATCATGGCCCAGAAGATCGTCGACCGTCGCAAGCGCAACGCCCCGCCCGTGCTCACCGAGTGGATCGGCGGGCAGCTCACCACCATCGACGGCCACGCCGTGGCCATCTGGGTGCACCGCGGCAGGCCCGCGGCGCAGCGCGCGCTCGAGGGCGTGACGCTGGCCGAGGCCCTGGGCTCGCTGCTGGAGGGGTGTGACGAGGCGCGGCGCCCCACGCGGGCGCGCGTCGAGGCGACCGTAGCGGCGGCGCTGGGCCCGGCCGTGGCGGGCGTGGAGGTGGTCGCGGGCGAGGTGCCCGAGGTGGCCCGGCTGCAGGCCGTGATCGACGATGACGCGTCGCTGCCGACGACGGGCGAGCCCTCGCTCACCCGCGGCGGGCGCATCCCGGTGGGCGTGCTGGCGGGGCTCTACGAGGCCGCGGCGCGGATGCAGATGGCCTCGCCGTGGCGGCACCTCTCGGAGGCCGAGCTGGTGCGGGTGCGCTGCCCGGCGCTGGGCATCGACGACATGGTGGCCTCGGTGTTCAACCTGCCAGAGCCGGGGGACGGCACGCGTGGGGTGGCGTGCTTCGCGAGCGCGGAGGTGTTCCGGAGGTTCCAGGCGGAGGTGCAGGAGAAGGGCGAGGAGGCGACGGAGAACCTCCCGCGCTTCGTCATCAACCTGCTCACGCCGCGCACGCTGTCGCCGGGGGTGGTGCGCGAGGTGGCGCAGCACGGGCTGCCCGTGGTCGAGGGCCGCGCGGTCTTCGTGACGGGCCCGGAGCTGGCCGAGGGGCCCGGGCAGGCGTCGCCGCGGCAGATCCTGCAGGCGTGGGCGGTCGCCGAGGCGGTGACCTGGGTCGCGGGCCGCGAGGAGGACGGCAAGACCCTGCGCTTCGACGCGCTGGCCGAGCGCGAGGCCTCGGTGACCTTCGTGGCGGCGATGATCCCGGGGCTGCCGCGGGTGGAGGTCACGCCGCTGCTGGAGGAGGAGGCCACGGACGAGGAGGGCGAGGAGCGCCCGCCCACGGAGGCCGAGGCCTACGCCGAGGAGGTGTGGCTCTCCACGGAGGCCTTCTTCGAAGAGCAGCTCGCGGCGGGGAGGGCGCGGCGCTCGCTGCGCGGGTTCAACGTGCTGGCCGACGTGCTGTGCGGCGGGCTCGAAGACGACGAGGCCGTGAAGCTGAGCGCGTGGGACGACGCCGAGGTGGGCGGGTGGTTCGCGGAGGTGGCGGAGCAGGTGCCGGTGGTGCCCGAAGAGCTGGTGCCGGCGCTCGACGACGTGGCGGCGTGGCTGCGCTGGTGCGAGACGACGGGGCGCTGGTGGGGCGGCACGGCGCTGGCGGAGTTGGTGCTGGGCGCGAAGAAAGAGCTGCAGGCGATGATGGCGCAGGCGACGAAGGTCGACGACCAGCGGAGCCTCGACGCGTACTACGAGATGGTCTTCGGGCCGGACGAGGACGACGCTGCCGCGGGCTGAGTCGGGGCGATGGCCGATGGGGGGCATCCGGGCCTCCCGCGGCCCGGGGGTCGTCCGGGGCCGTTGGCGATCGGTCCGTCGCTCGCGTAGAACATCGGGCCCGCGCACCTGGCGCCGCGTCGATCGCTTCGAGGAGACCGCCCGTGCACCCTGTCGATCGACCGCTCCGTGTCCTGCGTCTGGCCGCGCTCGTGGCCGCCGCGCTCGCGCTGCACCCGCCGCCCGCCCTCGCGCAGACCTCCGCGCCCATCGAGCTGCTGCGGCGATCGTCCAGCTCGCGCTCACGCGCCC
>CAIOSS010000967.1 GCA_903860995.1 uncultured delta proteobacterium
GCGTGGCGAACGCCCATGGACTCATCATGGGTGGCGTCGTCGGCGCCGAAGATGCTCAGACCGAGACCCGTGGCGCCCGCGCGCGCCAGGCCCAGGGCGTAGTCGGGCTCCGCGAGACGACGACCGTTGGTGATGATCATCTGCTCGCGGAAGCCGCGCTCCCGGCCGTACGCCAGCAGGTCCGGGAGGGGCGCCCAGAGCGTCGGCTCGCCGCCCTGCACGCAGACCCGCGAGAAGCCCTGCGCGCGCAGGCCGTCGTAGACCGAACGCATCTCCTCCAGCGTGGAGGTGTACTCGTGGATCGAGCGCGCCGTGCCGTGGACCACGTCCTGCGGCGACTGCGCCCCGTGCGCGGTGTAGACCCGCGTCGAGCAGAAGGGGCAGTGGGCGTTGCAGTCCAGCAGCGGGTACACCACCGCCGACGCGCCCTCGTCCTCCCGATCGGCCCGCTGCCTCGCTGTGGACATGTGACTGGATAGACGATGCGCCCTGCGCGGGGTCAAGCGTCGTCGGGATCGGTCCAGCGGAAGTCGTGCTCGTTCGCGCGGAGGACGTCGAGGAGGACATCGAGGAGTCGCGCCGTGTCGGGGTGCGGGGCGGAGCTGCGGACCTGCACGCGGAAGTGTCGGGTGCGGGGCGGATCGCGGGGATCACCGAGGGGCGGGAGCAGGGTCAGGACGACCCGTTCGGCGCCGCGCCGGTAGCGGGCGGTGATGGTCGCCCCCACGGACGCGCCCTCGAAGAGCCATCCCGGCGGCGTGCGCTCGGGCGGCGTGAGCATCCGGCGCACCAGGGCCTCCTGACCGGGCGCGACCACCTGCGCGCCGGGCACCTCGGGCGCAGGCGCCTCCCGGGCGTCCAGGAGCGCCGGCGGGGGCGTCTCCGGGCCCGTGAGCTGCGCGTAGAGCGAGACGAGCACCGCGGGGCCCAGGCGAGGCTCCAGCACGGCGAGCGTGTCCAGCCGGGCGCGGGGGTCGTCCGCCTCGACGCCGGGCGCGCGGCGCCAGTGCGCGCGGAGCGTCACCGCCGGAGCCTCCAGCTGCACCTCGGCCTGCATCCAGGCGTCGCGCGCGGGGCCGACGGGCAGGTCTTCGGGGCTCCGCGTGCCCGCGGGGAGCCACCCGTGCCGCGGCGCCTTCCGACGACGCACCCCCTGGCGGAGCAGCCGACGCAGCGCGGTCTCCACGTCCGGCGGCAGGAGCATCCAGGGCGCCAGCTCTCCGCAGGCGTGGGCGTGGGCGACGACGGCGGCCTCGTGGGCGCGCAGGTCCTCAGGGTCGGCGCCTGCTGCGAGCACCGCGTGGCGCAGCGGCAGCAGGGCGCGCCGCGCGGCCGCGCGCTCGGGCGTCACGGGCTCGGCGGCGAGGGCGTGCAGCCACGCGCGCACCTCCGCCGGAGCGCGGTGCTGGAAGGGCCAGAGCTCGACCGGGGCGCCCGTGATGCGCGCGGAGACCTGACCGTAGAGGTCGAGCACCACGGACGGATCGAGCACGGTCGGGTCGAGCGCGGTGACCCAGCGACGGACGGGCCCAGCGGACTCGGGCCACGCGCGGAAGAGGCCCGTGTCCAGCACGGGAGTGTCCTCCGCGGGCGCGGCGGTGCCTGCCGGGACGAAGTCGAAGCGCCGCGGGTTCGGGCCCGCGGTCACGTCGCCCAGCTGCAGCTCGAGCACCGCGAGCGCCCCGTCGGCCAGCAGCAGCGAC
>CAIOSS010000968.1 GCA_903860995.1 uncultured delta proteobacterium
AGCCCGCGCCGCACGTCGACTAGGGTTCTTTCTTCGGGCGCCCGCGCTTGCGTTTCACCGGCGGGGCGGCGGGCGCGAGCAGTTCCGCCGGGTCGACGCCCAGCCCCTCCGCCAGCCTGCTCATCGACAACGCGGTCACGTTGACCCTCCCCGCCTCGATGGTGCGAAGCATCGCCGGTCCCATGTCTGTCGACCGGAACGCCAACTCTTCCTGAGTGAGATCTTGCGCCTCCCGCAACCGCCGCACGTTGGCGCCGACCCGCAACAGCAGCGCGAGATAGGCGGGCGCCGTGTACAGCGCGGCGCGGTTCGGTTTCCGTTGGCGCGGCACGCCCCGCAGACACAACGGCCGCGCCTTGCGCAACAGTCATCTAGCCACCTATAACCGCCGCGGCTGGGGTCGCGGTGGACGTTGACGTGCCGGTGCTCTGCCGATGGAGGACGACATGATGAAGCGATGGGCGTTGTTGGTGGGGATCGCAGTCGGGATGGGGTGCGACGGCTGCGGGCCGGACCCCGCGAAGCAGACGTGCGCGCAGATGGGCTACCGCTGCGGCGTCGATGACTACGGCGCGTTTTGCGGGACATGCCCGGGCACGACGAGCTGCAACGGCTTCGGATCGTGCGTCGCAGTAGACCCAGGCTGCGTGCCTGCGTGCGGCGGGCGCACCTGCGGACAGGACCCGGCGTGCGGGGGGTCGTGTGGATCGTGTGCGGCGAACCAAACATGCTCCGTCGCAGGGGTGTGCGTCACCACCCCCACGATGCCGACGAACCACACCGTCGGCAGCGAGACGCTGCCTCTCTTCTCCAACTTCCGCGGCGCGACGTTCACCGTTCCGGCGTCAACCATCGCCTACGCGGCGAGTTCGCCGTCGGACACGTTCACCGTCGGCATCTTCACGGCGGCGGAATGGGCCAACTACTCGGGCGGTGGGAACGCTCGTGCCTACGCCCTGCGCGAGCGCGTTCGCACGGCCAACGAAAGCGCATTGCTCCCCGCGGGCGACTACGTGCTCGGGTTCTACTGCAACAACGTGATCGAGCGGTGCGCGGTCACCTACACGCTCGTCGCCAACTACTGAAGGCAGGGAGCGACCATAGAGCACGTTCCCGCCTTCGATTTCCTTACTCTCGCGACCCTTGTCGCTTCCGCCGACGCAGGTGCTCACGGCGGCACCTGCCCCGTCACCGTGTCGGTCACCGTGCCCCCCCCAACCAGCCAAGCGGCGAGGCGTGCGGTGCGTTTGGCGGTGCGCCCGACATCGTCCTTTGCTCGACCTCGGCCCTCGGCCAGCGGTGCGTCGCGGGGTCCGGCGTCACCACCGGCCCGTAGTTCTCGCGTGGCCGGTGCCAGGAGCCGTTCTCCGGTGTGTTCGTGATCCAGGCCCCCACAAACCGTGGCCCGTGAGCCTGAAGATCTAGTACGTCGACCTCAGCGAGCACGACGTTATCGGCTCCAGCCTGTTGCCCGGCCGCATCGTGACCACCGGCCAGTGGGGCTCTGCGCGACTCGACGCGCGCCAGCACGTCAGACGGACGCACATGCGGTAGCGTGCGCGCATGAGGCGCATATGGCCCGTGATGCTGTTGCTGGCTACCCACTGCGACCTCGTACGCCCGAAGCGGCAGCACGCGATCGAGCTACGAGCGACGGGGACGCTGCCGCAGGCGCTTGTGCAGCGGATCGTTCCCGGCGGCACTTCGATCGGTACGCAGACGCTCCCGTGGTCCACCGCCATCGTCGCGAACGACGGCGAACTCGTGACACTACGGGTCGGGGCCGAGACCAGGGTTTCGGGAAGCGTGCGTTGCGAGATATTGGAGGATGGGGTGGTGAAGGCGACGCTGGACGCGAACGGCGACGTCCCCACCGCGTTCTGCGTGATCAATGTCGGGCAACCTTGAATCGACCGGCCAGCGGGGCCGTTCGCGCCGGGAGCGCTGCTCTCGATCGCCACGACGTTCGGCTTCGGCTGCGGTGGATACGCCTGCACCCGATACAGAGGCGTGCTTGTAGCCTTCACGCCATGTCGATCATGCGGTCGCTTCTTCGCACGGCGCTCATCGCCTCCTTCGCAACGCTCACCGGGTGCGGTGCATTCTTCCAGCGCGGTAGCGATGCGCTTCGTCACCCGATGCGTGAGAACTGCCTGGTGCTGTCCGCAGGTGGCCCGGCTGGCATCGCGCACCTTGGCGCAATCGAGGCGCTCCGCGCGGCGCATGTACCGATCAACTGCGTCGTCGGCACGAGCATGGGTGCCGTCGTCGGTTCGCTCTACGCCACGGACCCGTCCGGCGACACGACAGCGCGCTACGTTCGTTTCGCGACGGAGTACGAACGGGTGACGAGAGCCGAGGCTGACAGCAGCGGCGGGCTGTTCGGCGTCCTCGGGGCGCTCGTTGGAGCTGCGACCGGTGGCGTCGGCAGCATTGTCCTCGGTGCGATGGGGGGCTACGCGGTGGGTGCCTCCAGCGTGACACCCATCGCCCACCAGCGATTCGTGCACGTGCTCGACGGACAGCTCGACCACGCGACGATCGAACGCTTACCGATGTCATTCGTGACGATGCACCAGGAGCGCGCAGAAAACAGCCTTCGCATGGTCGTCGACCGTTCCGGGTCTCTCGCCACGGCGGTCGGTGCGAGCGCGGCGAACCCTTTCATCTTTTCAGATCTGAACCCGCGGTCGATGCAGCAGCTGGATCCCGCAGCCGACCGGCTCGCCGCAGTGCCGATCGGTCAGGCGTGCGAGGAGCATCCTGGCGCGAGGCTCATCGTGATCAACGTCATGGGCGACTCGCCTCCCCGTCTCGCAGATCAATCGTGCGAGGTCCTGGAGGTGCAGGTGCGGATCCCGAGTGGGGTGGATCTTCGCGCGGCG
>CAIOSS010000969.1 GCA_903860995.1 uncultured delta proteobacterium
CCTCGTCCCAGCGGCGGGCGTTCGGGGCAACGTGCCGGACGCAAAAGTCATGGACGCTGCGCTGGATCTCGCGATGGCTCTCTGGAAGGTCGAAGTTCATGGGTGCTTCTCTCCGAACGACGAGGTTCGTGGGGATGACTGTGTCCGTGATGGGATGCTTCGCGCGGGCGCGCGGGCGCGCGAGCCGGTCGGGAGGCTCAGGCCGCGTTGCGGGGCTTCACCGAGTCGTGCACCCAGGCGACGATTTCGCCAAGGGTGGCGCCCGGCGTGAAGACCTTGGACACGCCAGCCTTCGCGAGGCGCTCGAAGTCCTCGTCGGGGATGATCCCGCCGCCGAAGACCTGGATGTCGTCGGCGCCGCGGCTTCGCAGGGCCGTGATGACCGCCGGGAAGAGCGTGTTGTGGGCGCCGGACATGATCGACAGCCCGACCGCGTCGACGTCTTCCTGCACGGCGGCCGCGGCGATCATCTCGGGCGTCTGATGGAGGCCCGTGTAGATCACCTCGAAGCCTGCGTCGCGCAGCGCCCGCGCGACGACCTTCGCGCCCCGGTCGTGACCGTCGAGCCCTGGCTTCGCTACGAGAATCCGCGCCTTTCGGTCCGTCATGATGGAACGAGGGTCTACCGACACGAGGCGCACTGGGTCAAGCGCCGCGCGCGATCCCCATGCGCTGCGCGAGGAAGGGCGCCGTCGGGGTGTTCATCGCCGCGAGCGCCGAGGGGGTCGCCGCGGCCAGCACCCGACCGCCCGCGTCGCCGCCGCCGGGACCGAGCTCGATCACGTGGTCGGCGCGGGCGATCACGTCGAGGTGGTGCTCCACGCAAACGACGGTGTTGCCGTCCGCGACGAGGCCCTCCAGCAGGGCGAGCAGCACGTCGACGTCGCTCGCATGGAGCCCGGCGGTGGGCTCATCGAGCAGGTACACGGTGCGCAGGCGACCGCGACGGGACAGCTCCGTCGCCAGGCGCACCCGCTGCGCTTCGCCGCCCGAGAGCGTGGTCACGGGCTGCCCAAGGCGCAGGTACCCGAGGCCCACATTGCGCAGGCCGAGCAGCGGGTCGCGCAGCTTCGGGATCGCCTCCAGCACCGGGATGGCCTCGTCGACGGTCATCCCGAGCACGTCTGCGATGGACCAGCCACGGAACTTCACCTGGAGGGTCTCGGGCTCGTAGCGTGCGCCGTCGCAGAGGTCGCAGGGCAGCGACACGTCGGGGAGGAAATCCATCCCCACGCGGATCACCCCGGCGCCCTGGCACCGCTCGCAGCGCCCACCCTTCAGGTTGAAGCTGAAGCGCGCGGCGTTGAAACCGCGGGCCTTCGCCTCGGGCATCGCCGCGAAGAGGACTCGGAGTTCGCCCATGAGCCCCACCGCCGACGCGGGCACCGAGCGCGGGGTGCGACCGAGCGGTCGCGCATCGACGATGACCACACGCTCTACGGCAGCGCTCCCCTCGAGGGCTCGGAGGGGCACCGTGGGGGGCGTCGTCCCATCAACCTTCGATCGCAGCCATGGGGCCAAGGTGCCCAGGATCATTGAGCTCTTTCCGCTCCCGGACACCCCCGTCACGACCGTGAGACACCCCAGCGGGATCTCGACCGTGACGTCCTTCAGCGTGTGGAGCGAGGCCCCGCGGAGGGTCATCGAACCGGACGGCGCGTGGGGCGGGCGAGGCCGCAGCGGGCGGGTGGCGGCGGTCATCCACGGGCCCGTCACGCTCGCGGGATTACCCGGCAGGGTATGCGGTGGCCCCTCGGCGACCACGCGACCGCCACGCGCCCCGGCGCCGGGTCCGAGGTCGATGACGTGGTCCGAGGCCGCGATCACGTCGAGGTCGTGCTCGACGAGCACCACGGCGTTGCCGCGCGAGAGGAGATCGCGGATCGCCGTCATCAGCCGATCGGCGTCGCGCGGGTGCAGCCCGAGGGTGGGCTCGTCGAGGATGTACGTCACCCCGCTCAGGCCGCCGCCGAGCTGCGCCGCCAGCCGCGCGCGCTGAAACTCCCCGTGGGAGAGCGTGCGCGCCGGACGGTCGAGGGACAGGTAGTCGAGGCCCGCGCGCCCGAGGTACCCGAGGCGGCCGAGCGCTTCGACGCGCAGTGCGTCCGCGACCGGCGCCAGGGCCCCGGTGAAGGCCAGGCCCCGGAG
>CAIOSS010000970.1 GCA_903860995.1 uncultured delta proteobacterium
CACTCCGCCCCCTCTCCATTCATGGAGAGGGGGTTGGGGGGTGAGGTCTAGCCCGTCGCTTCGTCGAGCCCGCTGAACTGCGGGCACGCGCGCACCCGGGCCAGGGCGTCGGCCCGCGCGGCGGGCTCGGCGGGCACGTCGTTGGGGAAGGGCACCGACGAGCGCGCGACGCGCCCCAGCCAGCTCAGCCCGAGCGGCTGCGCGAGGTCTTCCGGGCGCGTCGCGGCGACGGTGGTCTCGTCGCGGTCGCCGGTGCGGGCGCCCACCCCGACGGCGAAGCCGCCCAGCAGGAAGCCCGATCGTGTCGAGGTCGAGGCGCTGTAGGTGTGCACCGTCGCGCCCTCCCGGCACACCCGCCGCAGGGACTTGAACATCGACACCGTCCACAGCGCGGGGGCCGTGCGCGGGGAGAACAGGTCCCAGTACACGACGTCGGCGCACGCGTCGGGCAGCGCGGCGAGGGCCTCGCGGAAGTCCCCGAGGCAGAGCCGCCAGAGCGTGCGCGGCGTCTCGTGGCGGCCGTCCGCGAGCAGCGCGCTCGCGGCGGCGTGGGCGTCGGGCCCGGTGCGCGTGAGCCCGAGGGCGTCGGCGTTGTCGGGCTCCAGCGCGAGGCGCAGCGCGTCGAGGTCGTGCTCGAAGCTCACGATCTCCAGTCGCCGGCCGGGCACGGCGCGCGCCTCGGACACCTGCCACGCGGTGATGGCGTTGGTCGCCGCGCCGAGGCCGACGTCGAGGAGCACCAGGGGTTCGCCCGGCTCGCCCAGCCGCGACGCCAGGCGCGACGGCGTCACGTACACCGACTCCGCCTCGACGAGCGGACCCGCCCCCGGGTGCATCACCTCGCCGCACGCGAGCTCGCGGATGGCGCGCAGCCCGTTGGGCAGCGTGACCATCTCGCAGCCGCGCCCGGGTCGGGTGGGGTCGCTCACTGGCCCCCCGCGCGCCCCAGGCGGACGGCGCTGTGCTCGTGGCGGTCGATGGCGTCGAGGGTGCTGCGGGCGTACGCGGCGAAGGTGCCGGCCTCGATGGCGCGCCGCGATTCGGCCATGAGCGAGTGGTAGTAGTGCAGGTTGTGGATGGAGACGAGCCGCGTGCCCAGCGGCTCCCGGCACTTGAACAGGTGGTGCAGGTACGCGCGGCTGAAGGTCGCGCAGGTGGAGCACGGGCACGCCGCGTCGAGGCGCTCTTCGGACAGCACGTTGGTGACGCGCGTGAGCCGCACCCGGCCGGTGGAGGTGAACGCCGTGCCCTGCGACGCGAGCTGCGTCGGGATGATGCAGTCGAACATGTCGACGCCCGCGAGCATCGCCTCGAGCAGGTCGGGCGGCGTGCCGACGCCCATCAGGTAGCGCGGGCGGTCGGGCGGGAGCAGCTCCGCCGAGAGGGCCGTGACGTCCTCGCGCTCGGAGCGCGTGTCGCCGACGGCGAGGCCGCCGATGGCGAAGCCGTCGAAGGGCTGCTGCGTGAGGAAGCCGGCGGACTCGCGGCGCAGCGCCGAGACCACGCCGCCCTGCACGATGGCGAAAAGGGCCTGCGAGGGGTTGGTGCGCGCGGCGAGCGAGCGCAGCGCCCAGCGGTGCGTGCGCTCCATGGCGGCGCGGGTGGTGGCCTCGTCGGAGGTCGACGCGACGCACACGTCGAGCACCATCATGATGTCCGACCCGATGGCCGTCTGGACCTCGATGGAGCGCTCGGGCGACAGCATGTGCATCTGCTGGTCGACGTATCCCTTGAAGCGCGCGCCCCTCTCCGTGATGGTGCGGGCGCCGGGCAGCGAGAAGATCTGGTACCCGCCGGAGTCGGTGAGCACCGGGCCCGACCAGCCCATGAACTTGTGGATGCCCCCGAGCTGGCGAAAGGCCTCCACGCCCGGGCGCAGCATGAGGTGGTAGGTGTTGCCGAGCACCACCTGCGCGCCCACCTCCGCGAGGTCGGCCGGGGTGCAGTGCGCGACCGTGGCCCGCGTGCCGACGTCCATGAACACCGGCGTCTCGACGCGCCCGTGCGCCGTGGTCATCGAGCCCCGCCGGGCGCGGGACCCGGGATCCGTCGAAGTGACCGTGAAGGGGAGCGTCATGGGGACGGCGCTGATAGCACGACCGCCCCGCCGCCCGGACGCGATGCGCCGGTCAGTTGCCGCCGCCGAGCATCGACTGCGCGGCGGTCTGGAGCGCGCTCGGGCCCGCGCCGCTCTGCGTGGCCATCTGCGTCAGCCGGGTGAGCTCCGAGGGCGAGAAGGTGGGGTGCTCCGGCGCCGCGCTGCGGTTGGCGCCGGTGATCGCGTTGGTGATCGACTGGATCTGCTGGGGGTTGAGCCCCTGCGACATGAGCTGCCCGAGCTGCCCGAGCTGCTCCATGTTGGGCGCGGTGCTCCCCGCGGGCGCCGCGGGCGCCGTGGGCGCCGTAGGCGCGGCGGGCGCGGTCGACGGGGCGCTGCCCTGCGACGGCATCGTGGGCAGCGCGATGGTGGGCATGCCGGGCAGCCCGATCGACGGGGCGGTGCCCGTCG
>CAIOSS010000971.1 GCA_903860995.1 uncultured delta proteobacterium
CCCGGGGAGGCGGTCGGCCCACTCCACCAGCAGCAGCCCGTCCACCGCGCGCTCGACGAGGCCGATCTCCGCCAGCTCGCCCGCGTCGGCCAGCCGGTAGAGGTCGGCGTGGTGCACCGGCAACCGCCCGGCGTGCTCGACCACCACCGCGAAGGTGGGCGAGGTCACCCGCGTCTCCGGAGGGACGCCCGCGCCTCGCGCGATGGCCTGCACGAGGTGGGTCTTGCCCGCGCCGAGGTCACCCACCAGCGCGATGACGTCGCCGGGCTGCGCGGCGGCGCCGAGCGCGCGGCCGAGCCGACGGAGAGATGGGCGGCGGACGAGCAGCGGGGCCACCGGCGCCCTACCGCCCCTGGTAGGAGCCGAAGGTGGCGCGGAGGTAGGCGAAGACGTCCGCCCGCTGGTCGTCGTCGATGGGCACCACGGGCATCATGCGACCGCCCTCGCGCAGGGCGCGACGGATGTCGTCATCGGTGGTCGCGGGGACCTCCCGACGCAGGTCGGGTCCGTCGCCCGAGCCCGCCCCGCGGGCGCCGTGGCAGTGCGCACACCACGCCCGGTACACGGCCGCCCCGCGGGTGACCGTCGGGTCGACGTCGCGGGGGACATCGCGCGGCGCGTCCGTCGGGACGGCATCGACCGGGGCCGCGGCGAGCGCGTCGACGGAGGTCGCCGCGTCGGTCGCCGGGTCGGAGGGCGCGACCCCGCACGCGGAGAGCAGCAAGGCGAGAAGCGGGAAGAGCCAGTTGCGGGCCGCCATCGGTCGGAGACCTCGTCAGGAGAGGCGCACCGGCGCCGCGACCCAGGGGAGCGACGCGGTGCCGGTGTGGAGCCGCTCGGCGCTCACGCCCGAGAGCGCGCGCAGCATCGTGTGGAAGTTGCCCGTCGCGGACCAGGCCCCGGCCTTGAGGCGCGCCACGGGGACGCCGTCCTCCAGGGCCACGCCGCCCTGCACGGGGTTGTTGAACGCGCCGGTCGCCTTGTTGGCCGAGTGGACCCCCAGGAGGTCGGTGAGCACCACCGTGCGGCCCGGGACCAGCTTGAGCCGCGGGGTGTTGCCTGCGGGGACGTCGAGGTGGCCCATGCCGACGCGCACCGGCGCCTCGCTCGCGTCTTCGGCCATCAGCGGCAGACGGAACCCGTTGCCCGTCGAGGCCCCGCCCCACGCGACCTTCGCCGAGCGGCGGTCGGCCAGCAGCGTGCGCAGCACCCCCCGCTCGACGACCGTCTTGCGCTGCCCGATGATGCCCTCGTGGTCGACGACGGCGCCGGCCAGTGAGGCCGCCGCGCCGGTGTCGTCGAAGAGGCTGAAGATCGGCGCGCCCACCACGTCGCCCACGGCGGCGTTCGAGAGCCCGGAGACCACCCGGTCGAGCCCCACGCGCTCCAGGAAGAGCGCCCGCAGCAGGGCCTCCAGGAGCCGCGGGTCGATGAGCACGGTGACCTCCTTCGGGCCGCCCAGCCACTCGGCGACGGTGACCTCGCGCGGCGGCAGCTCCACGATGAGCTCGCGCCCCAGAGCCCGCACCCCGTGCTCCGTGGGCGCCGCGGTGCCCGCCAGCGAGTCCCACTCGTTGCCGTCGACCATCAGGAACGCCGACCCCACCGTGCTCGCCGAGAGCACCGTCGCGCCGCGCGCCGTGGCCATCGCCCGCCAGGTGCGACCGACCTTCAGGCCGCCCTCCAACACGAGGCTGGCGCCCGGGGCGGCCGCGCGGGCGGCGTCGGCCATGCTCGCGGCGAGCGCGCGCACCTGCGCCGGGCGGTCGATCATCGCGGCGGCGGCGTCGTCCCAGCCCCGGCCGTCGGGCGGGGTCTCGTGCAGCGCCGCGAAGTCCTCGAGCGCATCGGGCTGCGCGGCCGACAGCGAGCGGAGCAGCGCGCCCGCGGCGTCGTCGACGGACGAGCCCGTCGTGGCCGCGATGGCCAGCCGGCCGCCCTTGCGCGCTCGCATCGCCACGCGCCACGCGTCGCACTCCAGCTCCGGGATGAGCGCGCGGCCCTCGATGACGTACGCCACCTGATCGGCGCGCTCGACGCGCACCTCGACGTCGTCGGTGACGTGGGCCACCCGCGCGCGGACGGCCTCGGCCAGGGCGCGCACGGAGGCGAAGGCCGTGTTCATGGACGTCATCGCTCAGCCCTCGAAGGTGAGGTTGACCCAGGCCGAGGCGCCCAGGCGGACGAAGGTGGGGCCGCCCTCGGTGACCCGCCGCATCTGGCTCCCCTTCCCGCAGAAGCCCACGCCGTGGCAGTCCACCGGGCCGGCGTAGGCCTCGATGGTCTTCAGGCAGCCCGCGGTGAGGGCGGTGAAGTTTCCGGGCGCGATGATCTCGCCGGTGAGCTCCCCGTCGCGCACGAGGTACCCGTACTGCGTCGACGACGACATGCCCTCCTTCGACACGGCGCCGCCCAGGGAGCCGTGCAAGACCACGCCGAGGCCGATGCCCTCCAGCAGCTCGCCGAGGCTGTCGACCCAGTGGTCGCCCCGCTCGGGGCAGAGCACCGTGTTGCGCATCCGCACGATGCGCCGGTCGCCCAGCTCGGAGAACCCGTTTCCCGTGGGCGCCACCCCGAAGCGGTGGGCCGTCTCGCGGGAGTGCATCATCCCCACGATGTGCCCGCCGGCGACCAGCTCGGCTGCGCGCACCTCGACGCCCTCGTCGTCGATGAACTCCGTGCCGAAGCCGCGGTCGGCCACCGGGGTCCCGTCGCCGTCGGGCGCCGCGCCGTCGACGATGCGCACCACGGACGATCCCAG
>CAIOSS010000972.1 GCA_903860995.1 uncultured delta proteobacterium
CCGCGTCGCCCGGTGGCGCTGCGGGCCCGGCGTCCTGCGCGCTCGCGGCGCGGGGGACGAGCAGCGCCGCCACCAGCGACGCGAGGCGCCCCAGGGACGCCGGGCTCACAGCCCCCGGCTTCCGCGCACCGTCACCGGGACCGTGTACGGCACTCCGTGCCGCGCGAGCGTCAGGTTGAAGCGGGTCTCCCGCTGCACCCGGAGGTACGCGTCGAGGGCCTCGTCGGGGTTGCGCAGCGGCGAGCCGTTGAGGGCGACGAGGGTGTCGCCGGGGCGGATGCCCACGCGCGACATGAGCCCGTTGCGGTCGAGGCCGCTGATCACGTAGCCCTCGCCGGAGTTGTCTTCGCCCAGCCAGCGGAGGCGCGCGCCCGAGAGCACCGAGCGCGGGTGCTCGACCCCGGTGAGGTCGAGGGCCCAGCGGTCGCGCTCGCGGCGCAGCAGCCCGTCGCGCTCGCGGATGGGGTTGTTTCCCCGCGCGGCCGAGGCGCGGTGGGCGCTGGCCTCGCCGGGCGCGCCGACGTCGGCGCCCGCCGCCGCCCCAGAGGGCTCCTCGGGGCTCTCCGGGAGGTCGTCGAGGCCGATGTCCATCCCGGGGCCGGGCGGCGTGATCGCGGGCGCAGCAGGGGTCGCCACCGCGGCGAGGCGCCAGGGCATGCGCTGCGCGCGGGCGTAGTGCGCCGGCAGGATCACGCGGGGGACCGCGAACCCGGCGAACGCGCCGAGCGCCGCGACCCAGCACATCTCTTTGCACCAACGACGCACAGAAACACCACCGTCGACCGACGCCGCGGCGAATGGCTCAACGACCCGACCTGAAGTTGCTCGTACAATGCCGCGCGTGTTGCCTGCAAGCGCCTGGGCGCCCGTTCCGCCGCGCGGCCTGCTGGTCGCCCTGGGTCTGTCGCTCGGCATGGTCAGTCTCCTCGGCGTGATGCAGCACTCGCGCGAGCTCGCGGCCGCCGAGCGCGCCGTGGTCGCGACCGACGTGCGCGCGAGCTCGTGGCATGGGACGCGCCGCGAGCTCGGCGCCTTCACCCTAGGACCCGCCGAGGTGCTGCGCATCACCGCGTGCCCGGTGCGCGCGGGCGACCCCGGGCTGGCGCTCGACGTCCGCGCCCCGTCGGGCGAGCGCCTCTTTGCGCGCCCGCTCACCGCCGGCGCCTCCGACGCCCGCCGCTGCGTCGGCCTCCGCTGGACCGCCCCGCGCGCGCTCACCCTCCGCGTCGCCCTCACCACGGGCGCGCCCTCGCCTCCGCCCCTCCGCCGCCTCGCCCTCTACGCCGGGCCCGAGCTGCACCCCGGCGTCACCTGGCCCTGGGCCGCGCTCGTCCTCGGCCTCGCGCTGCTCGTCCTCGCCCCCTCGCTCTCGGGCCCCGCGCTGCGCCGCGCGCCCACCCTGGGCTCGCTCATCTACCGCCCCGTCATCGACCGCCCGGGGGCGCCCGCGGCCCTCGTCGCCGCCTTCGTGGCGTCGGTGTTCTTATCGGGTCAGGTATTCGGCGCGCTGGGCGCGACCCCCGCGGGGGTGCTCCTGGGCGGCGCGGCGCTGCACCTCTGCTTCGCCCTCTCGGCGGCGTGGCTGCTCGGCGGCCTCTCGCCCGACGGCCCGCCGCTGCGCACCGCCCTGGGCCTCGATCGGGCGCCCGCCCGGTGGCTCGCCGCCGCCCCGCCCATCGCCCTCGGGCTGCTGCTGGTGGCCATGCTGACCTCGGTGTTCATCACCGACACCTCCGAGAGCTCGGTGGCCCGCGACGTCGCCTCGTCGCCGCTGCGCCTCGTGCTGCTCTACACCGCCCTCCTCGCGCCGCTCTCCGAGGAACTCTTCTACCGCGGCGCCGTCGCCCGCGCCCTGGAGCGCCTCGGCGCGTGGCCCTCCATCGTGCTCCAGGCGGCGATCTTCACGCTGCCGCACGCCTTCCAGCTGCGCGGCGCCCTCTGGGGCCTCGTGCCCATCGCGGCGCTCGGGCTCACCAACGGGTGGCTGCGCCGGGCCTCCGGCGGGCTCGTCGTGCCGTGGCTCGTGCACTCGCTCTACAACGCCGCGCTCATCGGGGCGGCGCTGCTCGGACCACGCTGACGGCGCGGTGCCGGAGGGGACATTCGTCTCCCCGCCGATGGCGGCCGGGCGGTAAATCTGGTAGCGGCCGCGCCCATGTCCTTTGCTGATCTCGGTGCGCACCCGGCCCTCCTCCAGACCCTCGAGGCGCGCGGCTACGTCACCCCGACCCCCGTCCAGGCCGCGGTGCTCGACGCCGCGATGCTGGGCCGCGACCTGCTGGTGTCCGCCGAGACCGGCTCGGGCAAGACCGTCGCCTTCGGCCTCGCGCTGGCCCACACCCTCCTCGGCGAGGAGTCCGCGCTCCCGCGGGCGACGACCCCGAAGGCCCTGGTGCTGGCCCCTACGCGCGAGCTGGCGCTCCAGGTGCAGCAGGAGCTGGCGTGGCTCTACGGCTCGGCCGGGATGCGAAGCGTGGCCTGCGTGGGCGGGGCGCCGATGGCGCAGCAGCTCCGGGCGCTGGCCGACGGGGTGCACCTGGTGGTGGGCACCCCGGGGCGCATCTGCGACCACATCGAGCGGGGCTCGCTGAAGCTGGGGGAGATGAAGGCCCTCGTGCTCGACGAGGCCGACGAGATGCTCGACATGGGCTTCCGCGACGAGCTCGACCGGGTGCTGGCGGTGGCGCCGAAGGGGCACCGGGCGCTGTGGTTCTCCGCGACGCTGCCGCGCGAGGTGGGCGAGCTGGCCAAGAAGTGGCTGGAGAACCCCGCGCGCGTCGCGGCGACGCCGGCCCAGCAGGCCCACGCGGACATCAAGTACGTGGTGAACATCGTGGCCTTCCGCGAGCGCGAGCACGCGGTGGTCAACGTGCTGCGGGCGCACGACGCGCCGGCGGCGATCGTGTTCTGCGCCACCCGCGAGGAGGTCTCGCGGCTCCAGGCGACGCTGCGCGAGCGGGGCTTCCGCTGCGTCGGCCTGAGCGGCGAGCTGACCCAGCCCGAGCGGGCGCGGGCGCTGCAGATGCTCCGCGACGGGCACGCCAAGGTGCTGGTGGCCACCGACGTGGCCGCCCGCGGGCTCGACCTCCCGGACGTGTCGCTGGTCATCCACGCCGACCCCCCGCGCGACGCGATGACCCTGCAGCACCGCAGCGGGCGCACCGGGCGCGCGGGTCGCAAGGGCACCGCCGTGCTGCTGGTGTCGCCCGACCGGCGGCAGCTGCTGGCCCGCATGCTGCGCACGGCCAACGTGAGCACCGCGTCGTGGGAGCCGTGCCCGACCGCGGAGACCATCCGCGGCCTCGACGACGACCGGCTCGTGACGCGCCTCGAGGCCACCGGCGTGACGCCCTCGGACGAGGACATCGCCGTGGCCCGGCGGCTGCTGGCCAAGCGCCCCGCCGAGGAGCTCGTGGCGGCGCTGGTGACCATCACGCGGGGGGAGTTCCCGGAGCCCGAAGACCTGCCGATGACGGTGTCCTTCGCGCAGAAGCTCCTGGCCTCGATGGCCCAGCCGCAGCGCGCGTACGAGCGCCCGGCGATGCCGCAGCAGCGCTACGACCGCAACGAGTACCGCGGCGGTGCGGGCGGCGAGGTGCGCCCCGAGTACACGCCGGCGCCCCGGGCCGACTTCCCCCCGTCGGCCCGTCCGGCGTACGCGCCCGCCGGCCCGCGCGGCTCCCGCACCGAGGAGCGGCTCGCTGCGCGCGGCGATGAGCGCACGATGCCGCGGCCCGAGGAGCGCTACCCCGCGGGGCCCGACCAGCGGGGCCCCGGGCCGGGTCCGGGGTCGTGGTTCGTGCTCAACGTGGGTCGCGAGAAGCGGGCCGACCCGCGCTGGCTCATCCCCGTGCTCTGCCGCTGGGGCGGCCTCCAGAAGGAGGACATCGGGGTCATCCGCGTGATGGACCGCGAGACCCGGGTGGAGATCCTCGGGCGCGCCGCGACGACCTTCAAGGAGCGCACCTCGATGCCCGACCGCCTCGACCCGACGCTGCGCGCGATGCCCATGGAAGACCAGGGGCCGCCGCGCCGCCCGCCGCCGCGCAGCACCTGGCGCAAGACCACCGAGCGTTGACACCACCGGGGCGCTGTGATGTCGCTCCCGGCGTGAGCCGCAAAGCCCTGCGCATCGCCCCATCGATCCTCTCCGCGGACTTCTCCCGCCTCGGCGACGAGGTGCGCGCCATCGACGCCGCGGGCGCCGACTGGGTGCACATCGACGTGATGGACGGGCGCTTCGTGCCCAACATCACCATCGGCCCGCTGGTGACCGCCGCGGTGCGCAAGGTGACGAAGCGCTTCGTCGACTGCCACCTGATGATCGTCGAGCCCGAGCGCTACCTCGCAGACTTCGCGAAGGCCGGGGCCGACGGCATCGCGGTGCACGTCGAGGCATCGCCCCACCTCGAACGCACCCTCCAGGCCATCCGGGCGCTGGGCTGCCGCGCGGGCGCGGTGCTCAACCCCTCGACCTCCGAAGACACCCTCCGCTACGTCATGCACTGCTGTGACCTGGTGCTGGTGATGAGCGTCAACCCGGGCTTCGGGGGGCAGTCCTTCATCCCCGCGGTGCTCCCGAAGGTGCGGGCCATCCGGGCGATGATCGACGAGAGCGGGCGCGACATCGACCTCCAGGTGGATGGCGGGGTCACCCCGGAGACGGCGGCGGCGGTGCGCGAGGCCGGGGCCGACGTCTTCGTGGCGGGCTCGGCGGTGTTCGGCCATGGGGACTACGCGCAGGCCATCCGGGCGCTGCGGTCGGGCGCCGGGGAGGGGGCACGATGAGCGACGCGGCGCCGCTGGAGACGCTGTTCATCGCGGGGCGGGCCGCGGCCCGGCGGCTTCGCAAGGCGCGGCTGCTGGTGGTCGACGGGCCCGACCGGGGGAAGACCTGGCCGATGGAGCGCCCGCGGGTGGCCATCGGGCGCAGCGCCGTGTGCGAGGTGCACCTCAACGACCGCTCGGTGTCGGGCACCCACGCGGAGATCGAGGCCGTCGAGGAGGGCTGGGTGCTGCGCGACCTCGGGAGCACCAACGGAACCTTCCTCGGGGACATCAAGGTCCGCGAGGTGGTGATGCCGCTGGGCGCGCGCTTCCGCGTGGGCGCGACGCTGCTGCAGATCGACCCGGGGGAGGGGGCGATCGAGATCCCGCTGCTGGAGGGCGACCGCTGGCAGGAGCTGGTGGGCCGCTCGGTGGCGATGCGCCAGGTGTTCGCGGAGCTCGACAAGGTCGCGCCGCTGGACGTGACGGTGCTGGTGACGGGCGAGACCGGCACGGGCAAGGAGCTGGTCGCGCGGGCCATCCACCGGGTGTCCAAGCGGGCCGCCGGCCCGATGGTGGTGCAGGACTGCTCGGCGCTCCCGAAGGACCTCGTCGAGAGCATCCTCTTCGGGCACGAGAAGGGCGCCTTCACGGGCGCCAACGAGCGCCGCTCGGGCTGCTTCGAGCAGGCCCACAAGGGCACGGTCTTCCTCGACGAGGTGGGCGAGCTGGAGATCGGGCTGCAGCCGAAGCTCCTGCGGGTGCTGGAGGGCCGCGAGGTGCGGCGCCTCGGCGGCACGCAGACCATCCCCGTGGACGTGCGGGTGATCGCCGCGACGCACCGCGACCTTCGCGCCATGGCCGCGGGCGGCACCTTCCGCGAGGACCTCTACTACCGCCTCGGGGTGCTCACCATCGAGCTGCCGCCGCTGCGCGCCCGCCGCGAGGACATCCCCCTGCTGGCGGCCCACCTGCTCGGGGAGTTCTGCAAGCGCAACCCCGACCTCGGGCCGCGGAGCTTCTCCGACAGCGCCCTCGACCGCCTGTCGGGCCTGGCGTTTCCGGGCAACGTGCGCGAGCTTCGCAACGTGGTCGAGCGCGCGGCCTCGCTGGCCGACAACGCCGAGATCGCCGCGGATGACCTGCTCCCGGCGAGCGCTGCCCGCATGCTGGCGGTGCCCGCGCGCACCTCCGAGGCGGGCGCCGCGGCGGTGAGCGAGGCGCTCCTGGCGATGCCCTTCAAGGACGCCAAGAGCCGCGTGCTGGAGGGCTTCGAGCCGCAGTACCTGGCCTCGATGCTGAAGAAGCACGGCGACAACATCACCCGCAGCGCCGCCGCCGCGGGCCTCACCCGCTATCACCTCCGCGAGCTCTGCAAGCGCTACGGGCTGCGCAGCACGGACAACGAGCCAGAGTAGTCGGCGCTCAGCGCTCGGCGGCCGTCGGGTCGACCGCGTCCACGGCGCTCTCGACCGCGCTCTCGACCGCACCGCGCGCCTCCGCCATGCGGTGACCCGCAGC
>CAIOSS010000973.1 GCA_903860995.1 uncultured delta proteobacterium
CGCCGAGGCGCTCATGATGGAGCACGCCGCGTCGAAGCGCGCGTAGCCCGTCACCGCACCCACACCCCGTAAAACTCCGTCCCCGCGGTGGGCGTGATGGCGTCCGACCGGTCGTTCACGTCCGCCTCGCCGACCCGCGGGTTGCACGCGCTCCCGCTGCAGAACGCGCCGAGCCCCACCGGGAAGTCCACGTTGTCGCGGTAGCTGGTCGACAGGTACACGCGGTCGCGGTTGGTGTCCTGCGCGCCGTCGGCCTCGCCGGCCTTCAGGTACAGCCGCGCGCGCGCCGCCCCGTTGAGCAGCGCGGTGTCCCCGGTGCGCGGCGTGGCGCTCGCGATCACGCACGCGTGGGTGCAGTCCGGGTGGCGCGTGAACACCTCCGAGCCGCCGCAGGTCCAGTCGAGCCGCGCCAGAGAGGCCTGCAGCGAGCGCCCCTGCAGGCACCCATCGTCCGTCGCCAGCAGGAACACGTTGCGATGCGTGATCATCAGCGCCCGCCCCTCGACGGTCGCGAAGGCCAGCGAGCGGTAGTCCGCGTTGGCCGCCGGGTCGAGCGCCCCGAAGGTCGCCGTCGCGCTCTCCCACGCGTTGGGCGTCGGCGACGCCACCAGCCAGCTCCCCGCGTTGGCCGCGTCGCCGCTGTTGGTCACCGTGGCGACGTAGGTCCAGCCCCCGCCCGCCGTCGTCATGTTGCAGAACACCTCCAGCGCCGCGCCCGCGCCCGCCCCGTCGGGGTCGATGGTGTAGCGCCCGTCCGGCGACGTCGGCCGCCGCGCCTTCAGCTCCTGGCAGCTCCGCGGCAGCGCGCAGCGCCCCGCCACGCACGCCCCGTCGGCGCACACCGTCCCGCACGCCCCGCAGTGGCGCGCGTCGCTGCGCAGGTCCACCTCGCAGCCGTTGCCCGCGGCGTTGTCGCAGTCGCCGAAGCCCACCTCGCAGGCCGCCACCCCGCACGCCCCCGCCGCGCAGCTCGCCGTCGCGCGGGCCGGGGCGCACACCCGCCCGCACGCCCCGCAGTTGGCCACGTCGGCGCCGAGCGCCGTCTCGCACCCGTTGCCGGCCACGGCGTCGCAGTCGCCGAAGCCCGCCCCGCAGCCCGCGACCCGGCACGCGCCCGCCACGCAGGCCGCGGTGGCGTTGGTGAGCGCGCAGGCCCGATCGCAGATGCCGCAGTGGGCGGGCGACGTCGCTGTGTCGACGCAGCGGTCGCCGCACAGCACCTGTCCGCTCGGGCACCGGCACGCGCCCGCGTCGCAGGTCTGCCCCGCGGCGCAGGCGGCGTCGCACGCCCCGCAGTGCCGCGCGTCGGTGCCGAGGGTCACGCACGCCGCCCCGCACGCCGTCTGCCCGGTCGGGCACGACAGCCGGCACGCGCCCATCGCGCAGACCTGCCCCGCCGGGCAGGCGCTGCCGCACGCGCCGCAGTGGGCCGGGTCGCTGGCCGTGGTCACGCAGCGGCTGTCACAGAGGGTCTCCATCGCCGCGCAGCTCGGAGGGACGTCGACGGAGACGTCGGGAGCGCTCGCATCGGGGGCGCCCGCATCGGGAGCGCCCGCATCGGGGGCGCCCGCATCGGGAGCGCCCACGTCGAGAACACCCACGTCGGGAGCGCTCGTATCGAGAGCGCCCGTATCGAGAGCGCCCGTATCGAGAGCGCCCACG
>CAIOSS010000974.1 GCA_903860995.1 uncultured delta proteobacterium
ACGAGTCCGACGGCGCGGTGTTTCACCGCGGCAGCGTCGCGCAGTCCATGGACGGCGCGTACATCTCCAATGCCCGGGCGCAGGATACGCTGCTCCTCGGATTGACCACCTGGTACCCCTGACATCCCCGGAGCCGAGGTCGCTCATGCACACGTCCACCGATCAGGTCGCGCGCCTCGAGGGCGTCTCCCGAGGGTTTCGCAGCCGCTACCTGAAGCAGGCCGAGCTCGAGGCCCAGCTCCACGCGTGGGCCGAGGCCTTCCCCGCGCTGGTGTCGCTCCGCTCCATCGGCCGCTCGCTCGACGGTCGGCACCTCTGGGTGCTGGTCATCGGCCCCGAGCCCGACCGGGTGCGCCCGACGGTGTGGGTCGACGGCAACATGCACGCATCGGAGGTGTGCGGTTCGAGCGTGGCCCTCGCCATCGCCGAGGACGTCATCCGGCTCCACCTGGAGGGTGCCATCCACCGGCTGTCGGCGCCGGTGTGCGCTCGGCTGAAGGAGGTGCTCTTCCACGTGATGCCGCGGATGTCGCCGGACGGCGCCGAGGCCGTGCTCACCGACGGGCGCTACGTGCGCTCCAACCCCCGCGATCGTCGCCCCAACCGGCAGCACGCCCGATGGGTGGCGAGCGACGTCGACGGCGACGGACTCGCGCAGCTGATGCGGGTGCGCGACCCGGGTGGAGAGTACGTCGACGCGCCGGATTTTCCCGGCCTCCTGGTGCCGCGCACCGTCGACGACGAGGGGCCCTTCTTCAAGGTGTACCCCGAAGGTCTCATCGAGAACTTCGACGGCCGGCACATCCCCTCTCCCCATTTCCTCTCCGACAACGACACCGACCTCAACCGCAACTTCCCCTGGAGCTGGGCCGCGGAGCCGCAGCAGGTCGGCGCTGGCGCGTACCCCACCAGCGAGCCCGAGAGTCGGGCGGTGGTCGAGCACGTCACCCGGCACCCGGAGGTGTTCGCGTGGCTCAACCTCCACACCTTCGGCGGGGTGTTCATCCGTCCGCCGGGCCACTGCCCCGACGCGAAGATGGACGCCGAAGACCTCGCGGTGTTCCGCCAGGTGGGGCAGTGGGCGGAGACCCTCACGGGCTATCCCATGGTGTCGGGCTTCGAGGATTTCCTCTACGAACCCGAGAAGCCCCTGCACGGCGACCTCACCGACTTCGGCTACTACCAGCGCGGCGCCATCTCGTACGTGTGCGAGCTCTGGGACCTCTTCAAGCAGCTCGGCATCGCGCGCAAGAAGCCCTTCGTGGACCACTACGCGCAGCTCACCCGCGACGACCTGCTGGCGCTCGCCCGCTGGGACGAGACCCACAACGCCGGGCGCATCATCCGGCGCTGGCGGAGCGCCACTCACCCGCAGCTCGGCGCGGTCGAGATCGGCGGCGTCGACCCTCGCGTGGGCATCTGGAACCCGCCCTTCGACGTGCTCGGCGGCATCTGCGTGCAGCAGGCGCAGGCCTTTCTCCGTGTGGCGGCGATGGCCCCGGCGCTCCGCATCGCGCGCGTCGAGGCGAGCGCCCTGGAGGGCGACCACACCCTCGTGACGGTGACCGTGCAGAACGACGGATACCTCTCCACGGGGGGTATTCCCTCCGCGAAGAAGCTGCCCTGGAACGAGCCCGTGTCGGTGGAGTTCCGGGGCGAGGGCGTCGACGGGGTGGGGGGCGGCGCCCGGCGCGAGCTCGGTCACCTCGAGGGCTGGGGCCGCGGGCTCTACGGCGGGGCGTCGCTGTTCTTCCAGCGCAGCCGCGGCAACCTCGGGACCCGCGTCGTCGAGCAGGTGGTGCGCGGCCGAGGGACGCTGCGGGTGCGCGTCGGGGCGTGTCGCGTGGGCTGGGTGGAGGCGAGCGTGTCGGTGGGATCAGGAGGGGAGTAGCGCGGAGCGGGCGCCGACGCGGTTGAAGCGCCACGCGTAGGCCGGGCCCAGCGCGGCGCACGCGAGGTGCACCAGCGGGACGAGATAGAAGAGGGCCGCCATGCCGATGAGCGGCACGAAGACCAGCGCCAGGACGACGGCAACGTAGACGGCGCTGGCGATGCCCGCGGTGAGCAGTGGCGCCGAATAGAGCAGCCCGATGGGGCCGCCGAGCAGGCCGAGCAGCGCGGCGACGCGGAGGTCGCGCTGCGGGCGCTTCGCCTTCGAGCGGCGGTCGGACGGGGGCTCGTCGTCGAGGCCGAGCTTCTCGCGCACCACGCGCGTGGCGGCGTCCTTCACCACGCGGTCGCGCAGCGCGCCGAAGTTCTCCCGCAGGCTGTCGATCGCGTCGACGCCTTTGCCCGCCGCGGTCTTCCGGGCCTCCGCCGGGGGCGGGGGCTTCGGCTGGTCGAGGTCGTCGAGCCACTCCTGGATCGTGTGGCGCGGCAGCTCGGTGCGCACCATGAGGTTGGGCATCGAGAGGGGCACACCCTCCGCCCGCATCGCCCGTACGACCCTCTCGAACTCGTCGCGCGTCATCATGGCTGCGGAGGCTACCACCCCCGCTGCGCCCGCGCCCGAACGCCGCGGGCGCCGCGATCGCTGCTTGCCACCATGGCGGCGTCCCGATACATCCTTTCTCCACGTATCCAATGGCAGAAAC
>CAIOSS010000975.1 GCA_903860995.1 uncultured delta proteobacterium
CGGCGCGTCGGCGCGGCACGGTGGGAGGTGCGCGACAGGCCCACGAGGGCGGTCAGCAGAACGACGGCAAAGCACAGGGCTCGAGAAGCCCACGTACGTCGGCGGCCCGACGCATCCTCGAAGACCATGTTCGTTCGACCCAGAGGGATTAGGTGATCGGTGCCGCCGGTGATCCGGCCGCCGACATCGCTATCGGCCGCTGGTGCGGAGGCCTTCAGCCCCAAAACGGGGGGGGACGAAGCTTTGTCAGAACTTTGACGAAATGCCCACGGTGTTCGTGCGGCGGTGATCGGGGCCGCTAGGGCGACAATGCGCAGGTCGGATCGTCATCCTTCCAATGTCTTGTCGAAGGCGCTGTCGGGTCACGGCTTCGTGCTGGTCGACAGTGCGCGGCAGAGCGCGACGTCGCTGGCGACCATCGTCGAGCCGAAGGATTTGTCGGTGGTGTTCCAGCCCATCGTCGACCTGCCCACGCAGGGGTGGCTGTTGGCGCACGAGGTGCTGGCGCGCTGCTCGAAGCCCGACTTCAAAGACCCGACGGCCCTCGTCGCGCGGGTGGTGACGGGCAACTGCTGCGGGCGGCTCGGCCGCATGGTGCGGGAGATCGCGATCCCGCGGTGCTCGGGCGTGCCGCTCGCGACGCTGGTCGAGGCGACCGCCACCGCGCCCGACTACGTCCTCGCGCCGCGCTACATCGGAGCCCGCGGGGGCTGGAAGGGCACCGCGCGTCACGACACCAGCGAAGCCCTTGCCGCGAGGTGATCGGGCGCTCCCCGGTGCGGAAAAAGTGCCGTCGTTGTGACGCCTCCGGCGACCCGCTAGCGTGCCCCGGGCCGCGCGGTGCGTGCACCGGGCGAGCCGATGGAGGTTTCGATGATCGCATCGCGCACAGGCATTCGTGGGTGGCTCCTGGCCTCGCTCGGGCTCGTCCTCGTCGCGGGGTGCGACGGGCGCGCGGTGCTGGGTGACCCGGGCGAGGCGGGCGCCGACGACGTCGCCGCGGTCGACGATCGCGGGGCCGCGGGCGACGACGGCGACGCGCCCGATGGCGGGCTCGCCATCGACGCGCCCGACGCGCCCGACGCGCCCGATGTGCCCGACGTGGGCGTCCCGACCGCCGACGTGCCCGACGACGTCGTCGCGGAGGCGGGCCTCGACGCGTCCGTCGATGTCACCGACCCCGACGCGCCCGACGTCGGTCCGACGGTGCTGTGTGGCAACGGGCGGGTCGATCCGGGAGAGCGCTGCGACACGGCCATCGCCAGCGGCGCCGGCGCGTGTCTCACGGCCTGCGACGACCGCAACGCCTGCACCACCGACGCCCTCGCCAACCCCGGAACCTGCCTCGCCGAGTGCGCCTCCGCGCCCATCACCGCGCCCCGCGCGGGCGACGGGTGCTGCCCCCCGGGGGCGACGGTCACCACCGACCCCGACTGCGCCGCGCGCTGCGGCGACGGAACCGTGTCCGCGGGCGAGACCTGCGACACGGCGATCCCCTCCGGCGCGGGCGCCTGCCCCGTCGCGTGCAACGACGGCAACGTGTGCACCGCCGACCGGCTCAACAGCCCCGGCACCTGCACCGCGAGCTGCGTCGCCGCGCCCATCACCGCGCCGATGTCCGGCGACGGGTGCTGCCCGGCGGGCGCGACCACGGCCACCGACGCCGACTGCGCGGGCCGCTGCGGCGACGGCGTGGTGTCGTCCGGCGAGGCCTGCGACACGGCCATCGCCGCGGGCGCCGGGGTGTGCCCGCGGGCGTGCGTCGCGCCCGACGCCTGCACCACCGTCGCGCTCGCCAACGCCGGCACCTGCGCCGCGAGCTGCACCCGCGCCGCCATCACGACGCCGGTCAACGGCGACCGCTGCTGCCCGGCCGGCGCCAGTATCGCGACGGACAACGACTGCCCGGTGCGCTGCGGCGACGGGGTGCGCTCGACGCCGACGGAGACCTGCGACACCGCCATCACGAGCGGGGCCGGGGCGTGCCCGGTCACGTGCTCCGACGGCGTGGCGTGCACCCGCGACGTGCTCGTGGGGGCAGCGTGCACGGTCGCGTGCAACTTCGCGCCGATCACGACCCCGGTCGGGGGCGACGGCTGCTGCCCCCCGGGCGCGACGATCGCGACGGACCGCGACTGCCCCGCGCGCTGCGGCGACGCGGTGGTCACGGCCCCGGAGCAGTGCGACGACGGCAACACCGTGGCGAACGACGGGTGCGGCGCGACCTGCCAGCGCGAGCCGCGCGCCTACCGGATGACGGCGGTGACCATCCAGGAGCCGCACTTCTTCTTCCTCGTCGACATCACCTCCAACGTGAACGGCGAGATCGCCACGGCCCTCACGACGGACGGAGCGACGTCCGCCGACGGCAACGTCGACCTCAGCCCGATCGTGTACTTCCGCCCGGGGGATCAGTCGTCGCCGTCGACGCCGCTCACGATCGACTTCGCGTCGTGCACGGTGCCGCTCACCACCACGACGTGCACCCGCAGCGCGGCGCCGACGCTCTCGACCGCGCGCAACTCGCTCACGGGCACGGCGCCGTGCCTTGCGCCGCTCGCCGGCACCTTCCCCGCCGGGCGCGGGATCAACTCCCCGGCGCCGGCGTGCTTCGCCAGTGACAGCGTCGCGACGCTGGTGATCGACCTCGCGGGTACGCCCATCCGGCTGCGCAACGCGCAGGTCGCGGCGCGCTACAACGCCGACCCGGCGACGGTGCTCCAGACCGGTCTCATCTCGGGGTTCTATCCGCTGGCGGAGGCGAACAGCACCCGCCTGCCGACGACGATCGCGATCGTGGGGGGGCGCACCATCGCCTCGCTGCTGCGCGCCGCCGATCAAGACCGCCTCGCCGACGGCACCGTCGGCTGGTGGTTCTACCTGAACTTCACCGCGTCGCCGGTGCGCTACCTGCCCTGACCGAGGGCCCGTCCGTCTCGGCCACCCCGCCGAAAGCAGCGCGCGGGCCGCTTCCGCCACCTCACCCTTCGCGTCGCTGAGCAGTGGCAACGCGTAGTCGCGGTGCGCCAGCAACCAGGCGCGGACGTTGGACTCGACCGTGGAGCGAGCGAGCATGTCGACCATCGTCGTGACGATCTGCGGCGCCCGTATGGCACCGTGCGTTCGAACATAGTTTCGCTGGGCCGCAGTACCGCCCTTCTACTTCGACCACCACCCGCGCTGAGGGTCGAGCACCCGCGTACCGCCGAGGAACACCAGGCGCGCATTGGGTTGCTGCGCCTGCCCGGGTGCCTTCAACTCACAGAACCGCCCCGCGACGTACTCGACGTCATCCGCAACGGGGTCGAGCTCCCAGAGAACGCTCGCCGGGGTGGCAAAGGGCGCGGCGCGCCGGCGGCGTCGAGCCCATTGCTCCAGCGCCCGCGCGGTCAGCCCGAGGGGAGCTGCCGCTTCCGGCGTGGTTGCCTTCTTCCCTTCAACGCTCGCGAGATTTGACCCACCCCTGCTCGCGAGAAATGGTCCACCCCTCGGCCGCGTCGGCGGCGCCGGCGTGACCCACCGGGTCCGCGGCGTCGCCCAGCTGCGGCGCGTCCCACCCTAATCACCTCGCCCC
>CAIOSS010000976.1 GCA_903860995.1 uncultured delta proteobacterium
CGGCTGCGTCGTCATCACCAGATATTACGTTGCTGTGTAAAATTTGGATACAACATTATTACATAGCAACGTAAAATTCGGACGCGCCGATGGGGTTTATGCTGACCTTCTCAGAGTTCGTCGCCGTCGCCGTCGCCGTCGTCGCCGTCCCGGCCTGTGCCGCGCCCTGCGGTCGCGAGGCCAATGTGTAAGCGCGTTGACCTTAGGTCGCGGCGGGCTCGCGCTCGCGCTCACGGAGCGGACGGGATCGCAGCGAGCCGGAGGTGCGTCCGGTTCCCCCTTTGGCGCCGCGCACATTCGCTTCGGTGATAGCGTCCCCGCCATCATGGGGAATGAGGGTGAGCTCGCCAGGCCGGTACGCCGATTCGATCTCGATCAGGCGCGTCATCGACGCTCGGGGCGAGCGCCCGCGGAGCATCAGACCAAGGCGCTCGCCGCGTTGCATGCGTGGTACGCGACTCCCGCGGTCCAGGGCACGCGGCGCGGCACGGTGCTCTCGTTGCCGACGGGCGCGGGGAAGACCTTCACCGCGGTGCGTTTCCTCTGCGAGGGGCCGCTGACCGAGGGGCGCAAGATCCTCTGGCTCGCGCACACCCATCACCTTCTGGATCAGGCCTTCGATACCTTTGGAGCGGAGCCTTCGCCGACGGCCACCGGCCACGAGGTCGGACACATCGGAGGCTCCCGCCGCACCCTCACCACACGCGTCGTCTCGGGGGGGCCAGGACATTGTCGCCCGCGCCACATCGAGGCGAAGGACGACGTGATCGTCGCGACGCTCCAGACGCTCTACAACGCGGAATACCGCAACCAGGAGGACTGGAAGGCGTTCCTGAGGAGCGCGCGAAAGACGGGCCTCGTCGTGGTCTTCGACGAGGCCCACCACGCGCCCGCGAACACTTACCGTGCGCTCGTAGAGGCGATCCTCAAGACGGTGCCGCAGTGCCACCTGCTCGGGCTCACGGCGACGCCCGACTACGCCGACCCGAAGCGGTCGGGATGGCTCCGCGAACTCTTCCCGCAAGAGGTGATCTTCCGCGCCGACGCGCGGCAACTGATCGCTGACGGGATCCTTTCGCGTCCGCGCTTCGTTCCCTGCGAGACGCGCTTCAAACCGCAGGTGGCGACCGGCGCCTTCCGCGAGCTGCGGACGCGCTTTGGCGACCTCCCCGACGATGTGATCGACCTCGTCGCGAAGAACGATTCACGCAACGCATTCATCGCAAAGCATTGGCTCAACCACCGCGAGAGCTACGGCCAGACGATCATCTTCACGGACCGCTGGGTGCAGTGCGAGGCGATCCGCGTGCACCTCGAACGCGGCGACGCAAGGGTTGGCGCGGTCTACCACCACGCCATGCCCGTCGCGGAGGGGGGACAGGCCCGCGCTGCGAATGAGAACGCGCGCACCCTCGATGCCTTTCGCAACGGCGAGCTCGACGTGATCATCAACATCCGCATGCTCACCGAGGGCACCGACGTCCCGAAGACCAGGACGGTGTTCCTCACGCGGCAGACCACCAGCCGCATCCTCCTGACGCAGATGATCGGACGCGCGTTGCGCGGCCCGAAGTTCGGCGGGACCAAGGAGGCGAACATCGTCTCGTTCATCGACGACTGGGCCGAAGCGGTCCCGTGGGCGGAGTGGGAGTTCCCGGACGGCGGC
>CAIOSS010000977.1 GCA_903860995.1 uncultured delta proteobacterium
CGGTGGCCGTCGAGGCCGTCGAGGTGCTGCACGACCGCGCAGCCCGCGGCGACGACGAGGCCGCGGTCGCCCTCGCCCGGCGCCTCGCGGCGGACCCCGAGCGCGCCCACGAGGCCGCGGTGATACATCGCGCCCGCTTCGACGCCGACCCGACCCGCCTCGACGCCCTCGACGCCCTCATCGAGCTCGCGCGCCGCGGCGACCTGCGCGGCGAGGCGCTCGGGCTCAGCCAGGTGCGGGCCGTCCTGCGCGGCGACGCCGTCGAGCTACACCCCCTGCACCCGATCGAGATCGAAGACCCGCCGGACGGCGTCGCGCGGGTGCTCCTGCCCGCCCGCCTCGGCCCCTTCGCCGAGCTCGGCGCGCTGCTCTGGGACAGCGTCGGCGTCACCTGGCGCCGCGAGCTCCAGCGCTCCACCGCGCGCGACGAGGGCGTCCGGCTGGCGCCGAGCGCAGCGGTGATGCGCCCCTTCCAGGCAGCGCTGCGGCTGCTGCAGATGCCCCGCTCGACGACGCTGCTGCTGCGCGACGGGCCGATCGCGCCGCCCGCCGTCGTCGCGGCCACGTCGCCGGTGTCGCTGGTGATGTCCATCGAGCAGGCGACCGACACCCCCGCCGGGCACTTCGCCCTCGGCCACCACCTCGAGGGCGCCCGCACGGGGCACCTCCCGATGACCGCGCTCTCGCCCGAGGTGGCCGATCGCATGGTGCGCGCCCTCACCTTCGCGTTCGGTGAAGCCCCGGCGGAGCGGGTCGAGCCCGCGGTGGCGCAGGCCGCGGCGCAGCTCATGGACGCCACGCCGACGCGGCTCCACCGGCAGGTGCGGGCGCACGTCGAGGAGCTCGGCGGGTCGCTCACCCCGGCGCGCTGGCGCGCGGTCATCGACCAGGCGCGGGCCCGCGCGGGGCTGCTGGTGGCGGGTGACTTCTTCGAGTCGTCGCGGTGGCTGCTGGCCAGCGCGCCCGCGGAGGTGCCGCGCTCGCTCTCCTGGGCCTTCGTCGAGTGGGAGCCCCTGCGCGACCTCCTGCGCTTCGCCGTCAGCGAGGAGTACCTCATGCTGCGCTGGCCCAACTCCGACGGGCGGCGCCGGCGCGTGTCCAGCCGCCCCTCCCCGCCCAACGCCCGCTGACGAGACGGCGGAGCGGCAGTGCGCGCGCAGGTCGAACTCACCTCGGAGTGCCCCGAGTGCCACACCCGCGGGGTGTGGCTGGAGCTGTACGACCCGGCCGTTGCTGCGACCGCCCTCGGGCTGCCCGCGGAGGCCCGCTGCCGCCTGTGCGCCGCGGCGCGGGTCGGTCTGGTCACCCCGGGATCGGCCGTGCTGCGGGCGGCGCCGTGGCCCGCCGGGGGATGCCCCTTCTGCGCGCACCCCCTCGGGGAAGGCGACCTCGCGGCGCACGAGTGCCGGGCGTGCGGCGCCCGAGCGGGGCTGGTGAGCACCCGGGCGGGCGTCGGGTTGGGCGACGTCGAGGCGCTCGAGCGCGCGCTGCGGGGGCTCATGGCGGACGAGGGCGACGTCGACGTGGCGGGCTTCGTCCGTCGGGCCTTCGGCACCGGCGACCTCGCGGCGCTCGCGGCGCGCTACGCGGAGGGTGCGGTCGTGGACGCCGCCCTCGACGGGGGGACGGGATTCCTCACGGGCGCGGTCGCGCGGGTGGCCTCCGAGGCGAAGCCGGGAAAGCGGGAAGGACCCGCGGCGCCGCCGGACGACCGCCGCGCGATGCTGCTCGCGCTGGTGAGCGTGCTGATGGCCGACGGGCAGCGCGACCCGCGGGAGATGCCGCTGGTGGAGGCCTTCCTGGCGGCCGAGGGCCTGGCGCCGCTGTCTGCCGAGGAGCTTCGGGTGCACCGGCCGGTGGAGATCGCCGCGCGGGTGCCGGTGGGGCGGCGCGAGGGGCTCGTGTCCCTGATGGCGCAGCTCGCGTACGCCGACGGCGTGGCCGACCCTAGCGAGGTGCGGGTGCTGCGGGCCTTCGCCGACGCCTGGACCGTGCCGCAGGACGACGTCGACCGCTGGCTGGAGACCTACCGCGCGGCGCGACGCTCGCGGCAGCAGCGCCTGCTCGACCGGCTGCGGGCGTTCTTCCTTTCGGGTTGAGCGCTATCATCGCGCCACGGCGATGAGCGAGACCACAACGGGGACCGGTGGGGAGGCGCAGGTGCAGGAGGCGCAGCGCGACGGGGTGGCGCGTTCCATCGGGCGGGTGCAGCAGCAGTTCGACCTGGTGATGGACAACGTGCGCCGGGTGATTGTCGGCAAGGACGACGTGATCGCGCGGCTGCTCGTGGCGATGACCGCGCGGGGTCACGTGCTGCTGCGCGACGTGCCGGGCGTCGGCAAGACGATGCTCGCGCGCAGCGTCGCGGCGTCGATGGCGTGCGTGTTCAAGCGCATCCAGTTCACGCCCGACCTGCTGCCGATGGACGTAACCGGGTCGAACGTGTTCGACATGCGCCGGCGGGTGTTCGAGTTTCAGCGGGGGCCAGTGTTCACCAACCTGCTGCTCGCCGACGAGATCAACCGCGCGCCGCCGAAGACCCAGAGCGCCCTGCTCGAGGTGATGGAGGAGCGGCAGGTCACCGTCGAGGGCGAGACCCACCCCCTCGACGAGCCCTTCCAGGTCATCGCCACGATGAACCCGCTCGACCACGAGGGCACCTACGCCCTCCCCGCGGCGCAGCTCGACCGCTTCATGGTGACGCTCTCCCTCGGCTACCCCGCCGAGGCCGCGGAGGTGCACATGCTTAACGTGCACCTCCAGCCCGACGCGCCCCTCGCGCAGCTCCAGCCGGTGATCACCCGCGACGACTTCCTCGGCTGGCAGCGCACCGTCCCGATGATCTTCCTCAGCGACGAGCTCAAGCGCTACGCCGTCGCCGTGGTGCAGTCGCTCCGCGGCGACCCGCGCAACCTCCAGTCCATCTCGCCGCGCTCGACCATCCAGCTCGCGCGCGCCGCGCAGTCCCGCGCGATGCTGCGCGGCCGCGACTACGTCGTCGCCGAGGACATCCAGACCGTCGCCCCGGACGTCCTCGGGCACCGGGTGCTGCTCGCCGACGGGCGCGCGGGCCGGGAGTTCGTCATCGAGGCGCTGCACCGGGTGGCCGTCCCGCGATGAGCCTGCCGCGCGCCGGGAGCGGGGCGCTGCTCGTCGCGCGGGTGCTCTTCCACACCGCCCTTCTGGCGGCGCTGCCCTTCGTCGTCGGCGGCCTCGCGGGCTTCTTCGCCGAGGTCTCGCAGGTGAGCGAGACCCTCCCCCGGCTCATCGAGCGCGCCTCGGTGGTGCTGCTCCCGCTACAGGTGGTGCAGGGCGTGTGCGTCTTCGTGAAGGTGCGCCGCGAGCTCTCGCTCACCGACGCCGCCCCCACCGCGCGCGCCGTCCTGGAGAGCGTGCTGCGCCACACCCGGGTGATGACCGACAAGGGCCTCGGGCTCTTCTTCGGCGCCCTCGCCGCGGTCGTGCTCTCCCTCACGCTGAAGTTCGCCGAGCTCGGGATCATCGCCGTGCTCGGCCTCGCCACCCTCTACGCGGTGGTCACCACGGGCGTGCTGCTGAGCACCGTCGTGGCGCAGCGCTTCGAGGAGCGCCTCGCGGCCCGCGGCGGGATCATCGGGCGGGAGTTCGTCCCGGTGGTGGTGGAGTCGGGCGAGAGCGTCGAGGAGCTCTTCCATTTCGAGCGGGTGCCCGTGCCCTGGGGCTTCGTGGTGCAGGTGCACCAGCGCCTCCCGGCGCGCCTTGCGACGGAGAGCCGCCACGTCGTCGGCGCCGCGGTCTCGATGCGGCGGGTGACCCTCTCGCGCCCGGTGCACCGCACGCCGCGCGGGGACTACCGCATCCCCCCGGCGAGCGTGGCCTTCACCGACCTCTTCGGGCTCACCCGCGTCGCCATCGCGCAGGCCGCCGAGGCGCGGCTGCGCGTGCTCCCGCGGCTGCACCCCGTGGCCATGGCCGCCGCGCCGCGCTCGCTCGCGCCGCAGGAGGGCGCGCTCGCGGTGCTGCGCCGGGCCCCGACGGAGGACTGGTTCCGCGTGCGGGAGTACCTGCCGGGCGACGACACCCGGCGCATCCACTGGAAGCTCAGCGTGAAGCTCGGGCACCTCCAGGTGCGGCAGCCGGAGACCGTCCCGGTGGTGCGCCGGCGGGTGCGCCTCGTGCTCGACAACCACCTCCCCCGAAGCTACGCGCAGGGCGAGGAGGTCGACCTGGTGCTGGGCGACGTCCTCGACCGCCTCGTCGAGCTCTGGATCTCCCTCGCCCGCACCCTCTCCGAGCGCGGCGAATCGGTGCAGCTCGCCGTGGCCACGGGCGACCCGTCCAAGCCCGCGGAGACGCTCGAGCTCACCCGCGGGGCCCAGCCCCGGCTGCTGGAGCTCGGCTCGCGGGTGCAGTGGCAGTCCGAGACGGACTTCCACCAGGCGAGCGACAGGCTGGAGAAAGGTCAGGCCGTGGTGGTCGTGACGGCGAGGTTCCTGCCGCTGCCGCCGCTGCCGCCGCCCGCCGGGGCGACCGTGACGTGGGTGTTCCTCCCGGTGGCCGAGGAGATCCCGACGGCGGTGCCGCGGCGCGCGGTCGAGAAGCTCCTGGCCTTCTTCACCCAGCCCTTCGCGCCCGGCGCCGAGGAGAACGCCCTGCTCGCGTCGGCGCGGCGCGGCAACGCCCGTCGCCGCCTGGAGACCGTGCGCGCCAACACCGCCCACCTCACGGCGGAGGGATCGGCCGCCGCCGAGGCGACGCTCCGCGCGCGGGGGGAGCCCTTCTACCGGGTGTCCCGCAGCGGCGTGGCATACCTGCTCGGGTAAGGTGACCTCGCAGGGCGCCGCGACGCAGCCGAGGCCGCCGCACTCCGCCGCCGCGCAGCGGTGCCGGGCGGGGCAGACGTGGTCGACGCCGTGCTCGTCGCAGGGCTGGCCCGAACCCGCGATGACCGGCGGCGAGAGCGCCACCCGGCGCGTCTCCGAGCGCAACCCCCGCGCGTCGACGAGGGTCACCCGCAGCGCCTGCATCACCGCCGCGACCCGCGGGCCGACGTACACCACCGCGCGGCCGACGAAGCGGTCGCCCTCGTCGCGCGAGAGATGGTCGGTGGCGGTGGGGTCGCGGGAGGTGTCCGAGCCCTCCGCCCGCAGGCGGACGGTGTCGTCCCAGGCGAAGCCGCTGGCCGCGTCGAGCGCCGGGGGCGTGGCCTCGACGCACACGCCCACGCTCGCTCGCGCCCGGCGGCACCCTCACCTGCGTGGTGCGCACCGAGGCCTCGGTCTGGTGCTGGGGCGACAACACCCTCGGGCAGATCGAGCCGGGCCGACCGCCGCGGATGCTCCGGCCGATGCTGGTCCCTCGCTGAGGGTGCTCAGGCGTCGTCGCCCACCGAGGCCGTCGAGCGCCACCAGAGGCCCTCCAGGCGGTCGACCGCGCGGCGCACCAGCTCGCGCGGCGTCGCAGCGCCCGC
>CAIOSS010000978.1 GCA_903860995.1 uncultured delta proteobacterium
GCACCCGGCCCCGGCGCGGCCTCCCCCGGACAACGACACGCAGACCGACCTCGGGCGCGCGGTCGACCCCTTCGCGTCGATCCCGCCGGAGGTGATGGCCGCCGCCGCGCCGCTGCCCCGCCAGCACGCGACCGCCATGATGGGCACGCCCCGCGGGCCCGACCTCAACGCCCCGCTCCCCGAAGCCTCGAACCACATCCCGGCCACCGTCGTCGTGCCGCCGTCCGCGCTCCCGACGCCCGCGATGCCCGTCCCCGCGATGGGGCGGGCCTCGCACCCGCCGCCGCCGATGGCCGCCCCGCCGATGCCGCGCGCGTCGGGCCTCGCCCCGGTCGACGACCGCTACGCCGTGCAGCAGCGCCCGACGGTGATGCTCCCGCCGAAGCAGGGCCGCCTGGAGACCTTCCTGGGCTGGCTGCTTCTCCTGGTGGTGGTCGCCGTCCTCAGCGCGGCGATCTACAGCCGCTGGGACTGGATCCGCACGGCCGGCGGCGCGCTCCTGCGCAGCGAGCCCGCGCCGGCGACCTACGTGGGCACCTTCCGCCTGCGCATCACCAGCGACCCCAGCCATGCGCAGGTCTTCGAGAACGACCAGGAGATCGGCGCCACGCCCTTCGAGCTGGTGATCCACCGGGGGCAGGTGGTGCAGCGCCCGCGGCAGTTCGTGCTGCGCGCCCCCGGGCACCAGGCCGTCGCGGTGCTGCAGTCCAACACCCCCCAGGCCGAGACCCGCGTGCACGTCCCGCTGCCGCCGCTCGCCGCCCCGCGGCGCTGAGCGCTCCCCCACTTGCGCGCGCGGCGGGCGTCGTGCGATTCGCCCGCTCACCCACCATGAGCACCCCCCGGACCATCGTTCGCACCGAGGCCGCCCCGCAGGCCATCGGACCCTACTCCCAGGCCGTCGTCGCCAACGGCTTCGTGTTCTGCTCGGGCCAGATCCCGCTCGACCCGGCCACGGGTCAGGTCGTGGGCGACACCATCGAGGCGCAGACCGAGCGGGTGCTCCAGAACCTCGACGCCGTGCTGCGCGCCGCGGGCACCGACCTCGCCCACGCCGTGCGCACCACCATCTTCCTCCAGGACCTCTCGGACTTCGCCGCGGTCAACGCCGTCTACGCGCTGCGCTTCCCGAGCGACCCGCCGGCCCGCGCGACGGTGCAGGTCTCCCGCCTGCCGCGCGACGTGAAGGTCGAGATCGACCTGATCGCGGTGCTCCCGTGACCTCGCTCGCGCAGCGCCTCGCCATCACGGGCGAGCCCTCGTACGTCTCGTCGCCCACCGCGACCTCGGTGCAGTTCCTGGTGCACACCCGGCTGCTGCCCTCCGGGGCGCTCTCGTGCACCCGGGTGCTCGTCGACCCGACCGGCATCCACGACGTGGAGTTCGACGAGAGCTCCCGCACGAAGCTCCGCGCGGAGTTTGAGCGCGTGCTGCGCGAGCTCAAGGTGCGCATGGTCCCCGCGCCGCAGGACTACGTCGCCGCGCGCATCCACGCCGCGATGGCCACGCACGCCCTCGCCGGCAAGACCCACACGCCGTCCGTGCAGCGCGCCCTGGGCTTGATCGCGAAGCCCGACGGGCCGGTCGCCCACCCGACGCAGGTGCTGTCGCCCGTGCCCGACGCCGCGGCGCGGGTCGAGCGCTCGATCGCCCTGCACACCGAGCCCGAGCTGAACCCCATCCTGCCGACGAAGGAGGAGATCGACGCCGTCGGGGACTACGTGTCGAAGCACACCGCGGCCAGCGACGAGCCCGTGGTCACCGTCGGCTTCGTCGACCCGACCCTCAAGGCGCTGCGCGAGGCGATGAACGTCGCCTGCACCCGCGCGACCCTCGACCGCCTCGCGCTCCAGCTCCGCGACACGGCGCTGGTCTTCGCCAACACCCGTCGGCCCGAGCTCGCCCTCGACGCCGTGGCCGTCGCCGACGCGCTCGACGTCGCGGGGGAGGGCGGCGCGGCGCCCGACCGGGTCCCCTTCGTGTTCGGGTTGTTCTACAAGTTCGCGCTGGTGCAGCGCGAGTACTCCAAGGCCCAGGGCGCCGCGAAGTAGGGCCGCGGCGGTCGCCGCCTGCGGCCGCTCGGTCACGATCCCGAGCGGTGCGACCTCATGGCGTCATACGCGCCCTCCGCGGCGGCCTTGAGCTCGCTCCAGGCGTGGTCGGCGCTCCGCTGCATCTCCTCCCACTTCTCCTCGGTCGTCGAGGTCACCTCGTGGAGCTTCGCGCTGGCCGCCTCGAAGCGCGTGTGCACCGCGTCGACGTGGGGCTGCAGGTCGAGCCTCGCCTGCGCCGTCAGCTTGTCGGCCTGGGCCTTGATCGTGGCGACCTTCGCCTCCCACTCACGAATCTGCGCTTCGTACTTCTGCTTGTAGATTTCGCGGGATTCCATCGATTGCCTCGAGTGCATCGGGTTCATGGGAGAGCAGGGGAAGGCCCCGCCCGAGGGCGCACACACATCGCATGCCAGCGCAGAGGTCCTGCGCCCGCGCCGACTGGACGACGGGGCCCATCCCCTGGGATGCACGCCTTGCGTCGTGGCATGCAGGTGCTGCATGGCGGTGGCGCGGCGGAAGACATCGCGCCGGTCGTCGCGCTCACCCCGGCTTGTGGGCGATGACCAGCGCGTAGCGCTCGTACGGGGCCGGCAGCACCCCGCGGCGCACCTCCACACGCAGGCCCGCGGCCTCGAGCAGCACCCGCGCCCGCGGAAGCAGGAAGGTCAGGTAGAACATCACGAAGGGCGGCTGCCACACGGCGTTGCGCACCCGCATCGCGGCGTTGAAGGCCCGCGCGCGCAGCACCCGCGGCGACCAGAGAGGCGGCGCGTCGCCGGTCACGAAGACGAAGCGACCGCCCGGCCGGAGCGCCCGCGCGATGCCTGCCACGAGGCGACCCTCGTCGCGCGCCTCGATGTGCCCGAAGGCCCCGAAGCTCGTCGCGAGGTCGAAGTCCGCGTCGAAGGGCAGCGCGAGCGCGTCGCCCTTCACGAACTCCATCGCCGCGTCGCCCGGGTCGTGGCCGTGTCGTCGCCGCGCCTCGTCGAGCATCCCCGCGGAGAGGTCGAGGCCCACCACGCGCTCGCGGCAGAGGGGCCGGAGAGAGCGCGCCGCCGCGCCCGTGCCGCAGCACACGTCGAGGGCGTCGCGCACGCTGCCGGGCGGGCCGACCTGCGCGGCCACCGCGGCGAGCAGGGCGTCCGGCGTGCGGTAGGGGGTGCGGTCGAACTTCGGCGCGAGCAGGTCATACCCGCGCTCCACCGAGGTCAGCGCCTGGCGCGCCAGCTCGAACAGGGTCGGTCCGTCAGGGTGGAACATCCCCCCGGTCGTATCACCGCGCGCCCCTGGAAACCCGCGGCATTGACTTCGATACACACGGCATATATGTACTGTGTATCTAAGTCACCACGGGAGGCGATGGACATGGCAGAGATCACCGGGTTCGGACCGTTTCGGCACCTGCGCGCGGAGAGCGCGAGCCACGTGCTGCACTACCAGGGCAGCCGCCTGCGGCGCAGCGGGCGGGCGCTCTCGTTCTGGTTCTCGTCGTGGTCGGCGAGCCTCGCCGAGGTGCCCCTCGACGACCGCGAGGCGACCATGGCCTTCCACGGCCGGACGGCCGACTTCCAGGACGTGCTGGTGCAGGGCAGCCTCACCTGGCGCATCGTCGACCCGGTGCAGGCCGCGCAGCGCGTGGACTTCTCCATCGACCCGCGGCGGGGCACGCACCTGAAGCAGCCGCTGGAGAAGCTCGCCGCCGCGCTCGCCCAGATCGCGCAGCAGCAGGCGGTCGCGCGGGTGCAGGCGGCCCCCCTGCGCGAGCTCCTCGCGATGGGCCCGGAGCCCCTGCGCCTCGCGATCGAGAAGGGCCTCGGCGGCGCCGGGCTGCTGGCCGACGTCGGGGTCGAGCTGGTGGCGGTGCGGGTCGAGCCGGTGCGCCCCGAGTCGGAGGTCGAGCGGGCGCTGGAGGCCCCGACGCGCGAGCGGGTGCAGGAGGAGGCCGACGAGGCGGCGTTTCGTCGGCGCGCGCAGGCGGTCGACAAGGAGCGGGCCATCCAGGAGAACGAGCTCGCCAACCAGATCGAGCTGGCGAAGCGCGAGACGCAGCTCATCGACCAGCGGGGCGCCAACGCGCGGCGCGAGGCGACGGAGAAGGCCGAGGCCGACCGCATCGCCGTCGAGGCGAAGGCCGCGCAGACGAAGATGGAGTCCGTCGCGCGGGCCGAGGCGCTCACCGCCGTCGAGGGCGCCCGGCTCGCGCTCGACCGCGAGCGCCTGGAGGCGCACCGCACGATGCCCTCGGCGGTGCTCGTCGCGCTCGCGGCGCAGGAGCTCGCGGGCAAGCTCCAGCGCATCGACCACCTCACCATCACCCCCGACATGCTCAGCCCCCTGATGGCGGCGCTCACCGAGCGGGCGGCCCCCGCCGAGCTGCCGCGGGGCGCCGGGCGGTGAGCAGCGTCGCGCCGCGGGTCGTGGTGGTCACGCGGGCGACGGAGTACGAGGCCCTGCTGGCGCGCCACGGCACCCGCGAGCAGGCGCGCTTCTTCCTGCGACAGCGGGGGCGCGACCTCGACGAGCTCGACGAGCGGCACCGCCGGCGCGAGGCGGCGCTGGGGGTGGTGTCGGCGGCGATCCCGTCGCGCTGGCGGCGGGCGCGCATCGACCGGGGAGACCTGAGCCGCTTCGTCTTCGGCCCCGAAGACGTGGTGGTGGTGGTGGGCCAGGACGGGCTCGTCGCCAATGCGGCGAAGTACCTGCGCGGCCAGCGGGTGGTGGGGGTCAACCCCGACCCGCGGAGCAACGACGGCGTGCTGGCCTCGCACCCCGCGGAGGCCGTCGGCGACCTGCTCCCGGGCGCCTCCACCGGGGCGGGGAAGATCGAGGTGCGGACGATGGTCTCCGCGCGCCTCGACGACGGCCAGCGGCTGCTCGCGCTCAACGAGGTGTTCATCGGGCACCGAACGCACCAGTCGGCGCGCTACCGGGTGGAGGGCGCCGCGGGGGACGAGGCCCAGTCGTCGTCGGGGGTAATCGTCACCACCGGGACGGGCGCCACGGGCTGGGCGCGCTCCATCGCGCGGCAGCGGGCCGACGCGGTGCCGCTGCCCGCGCCCACCGAGCGTCGGCTGGCCTTCTTCGTGCGCGAGCCCTTCCCCAGCGTGTCGACGGGGACCTCGCTGGAGTCCGGCGTCCTGGTGGAGGGCGCCACGCTCGCGCTGCGCTCGGAGATGGACGACCGCGGGACCATCTTCGGCGACGGCATCGAGGACGACCGCCTGGAGTTCGGCTGGGGCCTGCGGGTGGAGGTCGGCGTGGCGACCGAGCGCTTGCACCTCGTGCGCGGGTGAGGCTACGCCTCGCGCTGCGATGTCGAAGAAGCCCCGCGTGAGCACCGCCGAGGGGGAGGGCGAGTTTCTCGCCAGCTACGATCCGTCGCGCTTCGAGCGCTTCTCCGTGGCCGTCGACGTGGTGCTGGTCGCCGCGCTGGAGGGCGACCTCTCGACGCTGCTCATCGTGCGCGACGAGCACCCCTACAAGGGTCAGCACGCGCTGCCCGGCGGCTTCCTGAAGAAGGACGAGACCCTGGAGGAGGCCGCCACGCGGGTGCTGCGCAACAAGGCCAACCTGGGCGGGGTGTACCTGGAGCAGCTCTACACCTTCGGCGAGCCGCGGCGCGACCCGCGCACCCGGGTGATCTCGGTCGTGTACTACGCGCTGGTCGACGAGGCGCGCTTCCGCGCCGCTGCGACGGGCGAGCGCCCCGTGCACAGCGGGCGCATCCGGGTGCCGTGGGAGGGCGAGACCGGCGGGCCGGTGAAGGTCGTCGACGAGAAGGGGAGGGCGCTGGCGCTCGCCTTCGACCACGCGGACATCGTGGGCATGGCCGTGAAGCGCCTGCGCGGAAAGCTCGACTACGCGCCGGTGGGCTTCCAGCTGCTGGGCGAGACCTTCACGCTGCTGGCGCTCCAGCGGGTGCACGAGACCGTGCTCGGCCGACCGGTGAACAAGGACTCGTTCCGCCGGCGGATGCTGGCCTCGGGGCAGCTCGAGGCGACCGGCCGCGCCCAGAGCGGCGTCGACCACCGACCCGCGGAGCTGTACCGCTTCGCGCGGCGCTCGGCGGTGTGAGCGCTCAGGCCACCAGCCAGATGCGCGCGGCCACCAGCGGCTCCTCGTCGGGGCAGCGCTCGGCATACCGGGCCACGTAAGCCTCCGCCGCGCTGCGCCCCGGGAAGAGCCCGTTGGCGTTGAGCGCCGCGCGGTCGACGTCGTCGGCCCCCTTGCCCAGCGGCGACCACCACGGCTCCATCAGCTCGAACACGTCCCAGCCGAGCAGCACCAGGCCCTCGGCGGGCGCCTCGGTCGCCACGGGGAGGGCGCCCGGCACCCACGGTCCGTTGGGCAGCTCGAAGACGATCACGTCGACCCCGGGGTGCCCGAGCGTGTGGGCCTCCTCGCGCAGCGCCAGGGCCTCGTCGAGGTCTTCGATCACGCCGTCGCCCTCGAGCACGTTGTCGCGGTAGCGCTCGGTCAGCGCCCGGCCCTTGCCCTTGTGCTTCCACTTCCAGGCGTCGAGCGCCGGGTGGCACACGCCGCGGTACGCGCCCTCCAGCGGCGCCGCCTCCAGCACCAGCGCGCCGCGATCGATCACACCAGCACCTCGCGCCGCACCACCGTCGCGTCGCGGTCGGCGCCGATGGACACGATCGCCACCTCGACGCCCGTGCGCTGCTCGATCTCCCGCAGGTAGTTGCGCACCGTCTCGGGCAGGGCCTCCATGGTGCGCGCCTCGCTCACCGACGCGTCCCACCCGGGCATGTTCAGGAACACCGGCTCGGCCCGGTCGAGGTCGTCCACCGGGAACTCGTCGGTCTCCACGCCGTCGAGCCGGTACGCCACGCACAGCGGCACCTCGGGGAGCCCCGCCAGCACGTCGACCTTCGTCACCGCCAGCGCCGTGAGCCCGTTGACCCGCGCGGCGTAGCGCAGCGCAGGCAGGTCGAGCCAGCCGCAGCGCCGGGGCCGCCCGGTGGTCGCGCCGTACTCCTCGCCCACCTCACGCAGCCGGTCGCCCGCCTCGCCCAGGAGCTCGGTCGGGAAGATCCCGTGGCCCACGCGGGTGCAGTACGCCTTGGTGATGCCCACCACGCCGGTGATGCGCGTCGGGCCCACGCCGACGCCCGTGCACGCCCCGCCGGACACCGTGCTCGAGCTCGTCACGAAGGGGTAGGTGCCGTGGTCGAGGTCGAGCAGCGTCCCCTGGGCGCCCTCGAAGACCACCTTCTTGCCCGCCGTGATGGCCTCGTCGACCGCGATGGACGCGTCGCCCAGCAGCGGCCCGATGACCTCCATGTACGGGGCCACCCAGGCCAGCGCGCCCTCGACGGTGGGCGCCGTGACGCCCGCCGCGCGCGCCCGCTCGGCCCACACCTCCACCAGCGCCCCGACGCGGTCGGTCGCCCTCGCGCGGTGCACCAGGTCGCCCAGTCGCACGCCGATGCGCGCGGCCTTGTCGCTGTAGGTCGGGCCGATGCCGCGCCCGGTGGTGCCGATGGAGCGCGGGCCCGCGTTGGCCGCCCGGTCGATGGCCGACTGGAAGGGGAAGGTCACGTGCGCCCGCCGGGAGATGAGCAGCCGGGGCGTGACCCCGAGGCCCCGCGCCTCGCAGGTGGCGATCTCGTCGGCCAGGATCTCCGGCGCCACCACCACGCCCGCCCCGAGCACGCCGCGCGCGCCGGGGTGCATCACCCCGCTCGGCAGCAGGTGCGTGACGAGCTTCTGGCCGCCCACCTTGAGCGTGTGACCGGCGTTCGCCCCGCCCGCGAAGCGCACCACCATGTCCGCCTGCGCGGAGATGAGGTCGACGACCTTCCCTTTGCCCTCGTCGCCCCACTGGGCGCCGACCACGATGATTGCTGCCATGCGCAGTTCTCCACGGACCCAATACCGGCGTTTGAAGCGGCCGCATCCTACGGGGTCACCGCCCCGTTGGCGATGCGCGTTTGCAGGACGCGCGGTCCATGGGCTAGACGGGCCGACGTGTCGACGCGACGGCTCCTCGTGTGGCCCCGACCCGACGCCGCGAACCCCTACCTCGCGCGGCTGGTGGGCTCCCTGCGCGCGCGCGGCGTCGACGTCGGCGCGGCCCCCCGGCTCGCCCTCCTCTGCGCCCTCCCGCGGGGCGCGCGGTGGCTGCACCTCCACTGGCCCGAGTGGATGATCCACCACCCCGACCGGCGGCTCTACCGCGCCCGCACGGCGTGGCTCATGGGGCTCCTCGACCTCGCCCGCGCCCGCGGCCTCTCGCTCGCCTGGACGGCCCACAACCGCGTCGGCCACGACGACCCCCACCCCGACCTCGGCCTCGCCGCACGGCGCGCCCTGCTCTCGCGCTGCGCCGTGGTCTTTGGCCACTTCCCCGGCGCCCACGCCGCGCTCTCGGCCCTCGGCTTCACCGGCCGCTTCGTGCTCCAGCCCCACCCCCACGCCGCCGACGACTACCCCGACCCCTTCGCCAGCCCGCGCGCCCGGCTCGGATTCCGTCGCTCCCTCGGCCTGCCCGACGACGCCCTCCTGCTCGTGTCGCCCGGCTCGATGGAGCCCTACAAGCGCCTTCCGCTCGTCGCCCGCGCCCTGCGCGCGCTCCCCGGCCACCGCCTCCTGTGGATCCCCGTCGGCCGCGCCCCCGCTGCCGAGCTCGCCGCCCTCCAGGCCGCCGCCGGGGACGACGCCCGCCTGCGCCCGCGGCCCGGCTTCGCCTCCCGCGCGTCGCTCGCCTCGCTGGTCGCCGCCGCCGACGCCACGCTGCTCGCCCACCACGACCTCTTCACCTCGGGCAGCGCCGTGCTCTCCCTCTCCCTGGGCACCCCCGTCATCGGGCCCCCGGAGCAGCACCTCGCCACCTTCGCGGGCCACGACTACTTCCTCCCCTGGACGCCGCCCGACGCCGCGCCCCTCGGCGCGCAGCTCGATCGCCTGTACGGCCTCGCGCCCTCGGTGCGTGACGCCGCCCGCGCTGCGGCGATGGCGCACACCTGGGACGGCGCCGCGGCCACCGTCGACGAAGCCCTCTTCGGAGCCGCCGCGTGATCGGCGTGGTCTCCCTCGACGGGGCGCCCGCGCAGGACGTCGCGGGCCTCCCCCTCCCGCTGCGCACCCTGCTGCTGGTGCAGTCCGAGGGCGCCGAGTGGCTCGGCGTGATGGGCGATCGCGCCGGGGAGACCGTCGCCCGCTGGCGCACCGACGACCGGGTGCGCGTCCCGCTGCGCGCGCTCACCGCGGCCCCGCCCGAGGAGCACCTCGCGGTCCGCGGCGACACGCTGCTCGACCGCGCGACACTGCGCGCGCTGCTCGCCGCCCCGGCGGTGCTCTTCGACGGAACCGAGGTGCTCGCGGTGCACCGCCGCGGCGGTCACGACGGCGGGCTGTTCGACGACGGCGGCGAAGGCTCTCTCCGTGACGTCGCCGGCTGGCGCCGTGTTCGCAGCGCCGACGAGGGTACGGCGGCGGTCGATCACCTGCTGCAATCGCTGCGCAAGGCGCAGGACGGGATGGTCTCGCGGGCCATCAACCGCACGCTCTCCCTCGCCGTCACCCGGGTGCTCTGCCGCACGGGGATGCGCCCCAACACGGTGTCCGTGGGCATCCTGGCCATCGGCGCGGTGGGGGCGGGGCTCGCCACGCTCGGCACGCCGGGCGCGCTCGCGGTGGGGGGGCTGTTGTTCCAGGCGCAGTCGGTGCTCGACGGCTGCGACGGCGAGCTGGCGCGGCTGACCTTCCGGGGATCGAAGGCCGGCGAGTGGATCGACACCGTCGGCGACGACCTCACCAACTACGCCTTCTTCGCGGGGATGACGGTCGGTCTCACCCGCGCGGGCCTCGGTCCGTGGTCGACGGTCTTCGGCGCGGTGGGCGTGCTCGCGGGCTTCGTCGCGTCGGGCATCGAGTACCGCTACCTCCTCGCCGTCGGAAGCGGCGACCTCACGAAGTACCCCCTCGGCTTCGGCGACGACCCCACCGGGGCCGTCGAGGAGCGCGGCCTCCAGCGCCTGCTCGCGCGCGCCCGGCCGCTGTTCAAGCGGGACTTCTTCGTCTTCGCCACGATGCTCGCCACGGCCCTCGGGCGCTACGCCTCGCTGGTGATGCTCGGGCTCTTCGCGGCGGGCGCGCTCGTCACGCTCTCGGCGGTGCTGCGCTCGGAGTGGTCCCGCCGCGGCGCGCTGCCCGGAAAGACGCCCTGACGATGCCCGGCCGGGTGCTCATGGCCTCGTGGCTCTTTCCGCCGCACAGCTCCATCGGGGCCAAGCGCGCGTGGCGCTTCGCCCGGCACCTCCCCTCGCTGGGCTGGCGGCCCACGGTGCTCTCGCGGCGCGTCCCGCCGCCGGGCTCCTTCGACGCCTCGGACTGGACCCTCCCCCCCGAGGTCACCCTCAGCCCCACCTACGACGCCGCGTGGATGAGCCTGCTCGCCGACCGCGGCGCCCGCGCGGTCGATCGCTCCGCTAGCCAGCCCATCCCCGCCGAGGCCCTCCGCCGCCCGCTCGCCGCTCGCCTCCAGGAGCGCTGGGACCGCTTCGTCGACGCCGTGGTGCCGATGGAGACGGCCATCATCCACGCGCCCCACGCGGCCCGCGAGCTCGATCGCCTGCTGCCCTCGCACGACCTGCTCTGGACCACGAGCTACCCCTATCACACGCACGCCATCGGCCTCACCGCGGCCCGCCGCCACCGCCGCCCCTGGGTCGCCGACCTGCGCGACCCGTGGACGCCCAACTGGGTGCACCGTCGGAAGTCCGCGCCCGTGCGCGCCATCGAGGCCCGCTACGAGCGGGCGGTGTACGCGGGCGCCGACGCCGTCGTGGTGACCACCGAGACCCTCGCCGCCCTCGACCGCGAGCGCTTTCCGCAGTGGGCCGCGAAGATCCACTGCGTGCACAACAGCTTCGACGGCGAGGCCCTGGAGCCCGTCGCGAGCACTCCCCCCGAGGGCCCCGCGCGCTGGGTGCACTTCGGCAACGTGTACGGCCCGTGGTCGCTGGAGACGGTGTTCCGGGCGATGGCACGGCGGCCGGGGCGGGTGCTGCTCGACAACCACGGCAAGCTCTCCGACCGCGACCGTGACCTCGCGGCCTCGCTCGGGCTCACGGCCTCGGTGCGGGTGCTGCCGACGCTGCCCTTCGCCGAGGGCATGGCGCGCCTGCACGCCGCCGACGCCCTGGTGCTCGCCGCGTGGAACCACCCCGACGCGGGGCTCTTCCTCCAGGGCAAGCTCTACGACTACCTGCGCGCGGGGCGCCCCATCGTGGCCGAGTCCGCGCAGCGGGAGGTCGGCGACATCGTGCGGCGCACCGGCGCGGGCCACGTGATCGCCCCCGGGGACGTCGACGCGATGACCGCGGTGATCGACGGCGCCGCGGCGCTGCCGGCGAGGGACGCCGCGGCGGTGCGGTACTTCTCGGCGGCCGAGGCGAGCGGGCGGCTGGCGGCGATCTTCGACGACGTGATGCGGAGGCGGTGAGGCGATGGACCTGTTCGTGACGGTGGTGCTCCGCTCGTACAACCGCCTAGCGGAGCTCCAGGTCCTGGTGCGCAACGTCCTCGGGCAGGACCACCCCCGCTTCGAGGTGCTGATCGTGGACTCGACGCCGGGCGTCACCGAGGACGACATCCGCCGCGCGGTGGGCGTGACGGACGATCGCCTGCGGGTGGTGCAGACCCCTGCGCGGGGCTGCGCCGCGGCGGCCAACGTCGGGATGCGCCACGCGCGCGGCGACGTGGTGGCCTCGGTCGACGACGACGACGTGCCCGTCGGCAGCGGCTGGCTGAGCGCGCTCACGGCGCCGCTGGCCGACCCGCTGTGCCTCGGCGTCAACGGCCGGATGGACTACGTGGGCGAAGGGGAGGCGCGGGTCCCGCGGGTGCGCTCGGGCTGGCTGCGCGACCGCTGGATGCTCTCCTACGGGCCCTTCAAGAAGCCGAGGGTCTTCCCCGGCTCGCCGAATCCGAAGCGCGGGATCGCCTGGCTCACGGGCGGCAACGCGGCGCTACGTCGCGAGGCGTGGGCCCGCGGCGGGGGCTGGGACGAGTTCATCGGCTACCACAACGAGCACTCGCTCTTCCTGCGCCTCGCGAGCCGGATGAAGCCGGGGGAGTACCTCGCCTACGCCCCGGACGCCCGGATGCTCATCCGCCGCGACGTGGCCGGCGGCCTGGAGCACCGCACGGTGATCGACCCGCAGGAGCGCGTGGACACCGTGGCGAAGTACTACCTGTGGCTCGTCGCGCCGGAGCACCCGCTGCGGGTGTGGGGGCTGCTGCCGGTGTTCTTCCCGTACTTCGTGATCGACGCGGGCATCCACGCGGCCGAGCAGGCGGAGCACTCCCGGGCCGACCTCGTACGGCAGTTCGTGAGGGGCGTACGCCTCGCGCCGGCGGCCTTCGTGCGCCACGCGCTGCGCTCGCCGGGGTGAGCCGCGCGTCTTGTGCAGCTTTGGGTCCCGGCGGCGCCTACGTGGCGGCGGGCGCGAGCGGCGATCAACGGTGAACGCCCATGCCCCCAACCCCCCCGGCCCGGTGCCTCACCCACCCTCCCTCGCGGCCCGCGCCCACGCCGCGCGCAGGTGCTCCGCGAGCTCCGCCTCGATCGCCGCGCCACCCGCCGGGTCGCGCAGCGCCGCCGACGGGTGCCACGTGAGCATCGCGGCGACCGTCGCC
>CAIOSS010000979.1 GCA_903860995.1 uncultured delta proteobacterium
CGATCGCGCGCTGCGGGTGAAGCGCGTGGCCGTGCGCGAGGTCGGCGACGCCGCGGAGGTTCCAGCCGTGGGCGCGCAGCCGGACGCGCAGCGTGGGGCCGGCGGGCTCGCGCGCGAGGGCGCCCTCGGCGGCGGCGCCGGAGACGTCCGCGAAGGCCACGCGGCTGCGGCCGCCGAGGAGTTCGCCGTAGGTCCAGCGGCCGCGGAAGACGCATGCGGGCGCGGCGGAGGCCGTCGCGCGGACGGTGTACCGGTACGACGGAACGCACGCGACGGAGAGCGCGACGAGGGCGAGCGGGGCGGCGGCGCGCAGGCGGGGTGGCATGGCGCGCGAGCGTACCAACGGGCCAAGGCGGCGTCCCAAGGCGGCGTCCCAAGAGCTTCCGCCAATGCTTGCGGGCAGGCGTGCGACGGATCATGGGTGTTCCGGTAACTGGATCAGATCCGTGCCGCCGAGGGTGCCGCGTCGGTTCGCCTATGCTCCCTATGAGGCGGTGGCGACGCTACGCTGGAATCGGGGACGGGCGATCATGCGGCGTCCGCTGAAAGCGGGCGCGGGCGGCGACACCGGGCCACCCGGCGGCGTTCGCAGGGGCCCGTCCGCCGGAGGGAGGCAGCGAAGGGGCTCGCGGTCGGCTGCCGCCCCGTCGGACAACCGCAGGTCGGCCAGCGTCGGCACGTCCGCCGAGACGTCCGAGGACGGAGCGCGGTCGGCGCCCACGGCCGCGTCGGCCGCCGCGCCAGCAACGGTCGCAGCGCACCCGCCGACTCCGACCGCGAGGGCGAGCAGCGACCACCCCACGATCACGCTCGACGCCGCTCGACCGGGCACCGCGCCGCGCGCGTCGACCGGCGCCCTCGAGTGACCGACGGCACCGACCTGTTGGCCGTGCCCTGCTGCACGCCGTCGGCGGCGGTGGGGGTCTCCGACCGGCCCTCTCGTATCAGGCGCGGATAGACCGGCGTGACCTGCTTCGGCGACGGGCATCGGATGCGAAGGACGAGCAACCGCCAGACGTCGAGCGGTGGAGCGCCAGACGTCGAGCGGTGGAGCACGTCAGCCGAGAACGCTTCAGAGAAGCTCCTGGCCCGGCTGTTCATCGAGCTCTTCCAGACCGAGGAGTCGGCCCTCGAGCACCCGCGCATGGAGGCCGCCCGGCTCGGGGACATCCTCCCGGTGCGCGCAACCCGCCGTGTCCGGTCGCCCGGGTCAGCGGGCGATGGGCTCGCGGGCGTGGTGGTAGGCGCGCATCACCTCGAGCACCCCCGGCGCACGGCGGTAGTAGATCGCCACGGGGTGCACGACCGAACGGCGGCACCGCTCCCCCGTCGCCAATGTGACGGCGGGGCCGTCAAGCCGGGGGGAGGTCCGCGCGAGGTGCGCGAAGTCGTCGAGGACGGCGACCCGTAGCTTCACCGCAGCCGTCGGGTTGCGCTCGACGGGGTAGGCAAGCAGCTCGTCGAAGTCCGCGACCGCCTTCGGGGCGAGCTCGACGCGGTCGCCCTCATCGTCGCGCACCGCTTCGAGTCGGTACCTCCCCGGCGGAAGCTCCGCAAGCAGCTCTCCCACACCCGCCGGGACATCCGTCCCGTTCCAGTCGATCACCCTGGCCGCGCCGCCCATGCCCCGGTGGGTTGCCCCACCGGACGCCTCCCGGGCAACCCGAGCGTCTCCGTTCACCCCACCAACAGCTCCCTCCGCCTCCCGCTCCTCCATCGCATCGCCCACCGCCCCGTCGCTGGACGA
>CAIOSS010000980.1 GCA_903860995.1 uncultured delta proteobacterium
CGTCGCTGGCGGGCATCCGCTCCAGGCGACCGATCACCCGAAGCACCCGCGCTCGCTCTACCCTCACCAGGAACTCTCCGGGATGCCCCGCATGCCGCAGCTCTCATCGGGCCCGGTACGGAGCTCGCTGGCTGTTGATAGGCTCCCGACAGGCTGCGCGAGGCACCAGGCTCGCTGGCGGCTCCCCACCATCGGCGGCGTCGCGCCCCGAGGGGTCATGCGGCCTCGACGCGGTCGAGCAACTGCGGGTCGTTGTGGGCCGGTGAGTTCACGCGACGGCTCACCGGGTGGGCCTCCATTTGCGTCGCGGGGAGGGGCGCGAGCAGCGCCTGGAGGTCGTCCGATGGCGTCCCCGAGTCGAGCCAAGTACTCCATGTCGCCGTCGGGAGGATCACCGGCATCCGGCTGCTGGATCTTCGCCACGAGGTCGTTCGCGCCGACGGTGATGATCGTGAAGGTCCGCAGCGCGTCTCCGCCGTCCGGTGGCGTCCACGACTCCCACAGCCACGCGAAGGCGAAGCACGTCTCGTGCGCCGGGTAAACGGAGTGCGGCGCCCTCCCGCCTTCCGTCGTCTGCCACTCGACGAACCCCGTCGCTCCTTTGGCGCCGCTCGCCGCTCGCCGCTCGTCTGAAACGACCGTGATGCCAGTCATTCCTTCGTATCCGCTGCGGCGAAGAGAGCCGCGACATCGACACCAAATCCTTCCGCGATCCGCGCCAACGTCGTGAAGGTGAGGTTCACGGACTCGCTCTCGGTGCGCTGGTACTGCTGCATCGGCATCCGGCAGTGCTCGCCCGCCTGCTCCTGCGTCCAGCCCTTCGCCGTCCGCAAGCGCCGTAGGTTCTGACATCCTGACACCGCCGATCGCAACAGCTTGTTTTCTAGAAGATTGGGTCCTCAGGACGGTGTCGATTCGAGTGGATCCATTTCGGCTTTTCGGCTGGATGGCCGATGGAAAGTACAGGGGATTTCTGCCGCGCAAGACCCTCCGTGGCCCTCCGCGATTGCACTGGCGACAACGGGCGTGTCAGGAGGTCAGAGGTTCGACGTGAACCGCGCGATCAACGATCGGTAGGCGGGGCTCTCGTAGTGCAGCAGGCGCGCGGCTCGCCGGCGGCGGGGGTCGGCATCGGCCATGGCCCACCCGGCGCCGAGGAGTCGTTGCCATCCACAACGCTAGGGTTGTATACGCGGAGCGACAGGCGTCGCAGCGGCAGAGTCGTCGATCACCGAGGGAGGCACCGAGCACACCATGAGCGACACCGCGACATTGACGCCGGGGAGTCCGTTCGGCCGCTACGTCATCCAACGCGCGCTGGGATCCGGGGCGTTCGGCGCGGTCTACGAGGCGATCCAGCAGCCGCTGGGCAAGCGCGTGGCGCTGAAGGTTCTCCATGCGGCCCAGTTGCACAACGCCGATGCGCTCCGTCGCTTCACGGCGGAAGCCGAGGCGACCGCGAAGCTGCGGCACCCGCACATCGTGGACGTCATCGACCTCGGGGCGCACGAGGGCGTCCCGTACATCGCGATGGAGTTCCTGGAGGGGGAGTCGCTCGGCGAGCGGTTGCATCGCGAGGGGCGCCTCTCCACTCGTGCCGCCGTCGACCTGCTGCTTCCGGTGCTCTCCGCGGTCGCGACGGTTCACGACGCGGCAATCGTCCATCGCGATCTGAAGCCCGACAACATCTTCCTGGCGGTGGTGCGCCCCGGAAAGGTGCAGGCGAAGCTTCTCGACTTCGGCATCGCAAAGGTGAAGGAGGCGCAGAACTCCCTCACCCGCACCGGCACGATGATGGGAACCGTCATCTACATGAGCCCCGAGCAGGCCCGCGAGTCGAAGGACGTCGATGGTCGGAGCGACCAGTGGGCGATGGGGGTGATCCTGTACGAGTGCATCACGGGGCGGTGCCCGTTTCCGGGCGAGGCGATGATCGACGTGCTCACCGGGATCATCGCTGCGCCGGTTCCGCCGATGTCCGACGTGGCAGGGCTGCCCGCGGGCATCGAAGCGATTCTCGGGCGCGCGATGTCGAAGGATCGCGACCAGCGTTACGAGTCGGTGCGCGCGATGGCGGCGGAACTGTCGGCCTACGCCAGCGCGACGGTGCGCGACGAGTGGGCGACGGAGTTCGCGATGTCGGCTGTGGACGCCGACGACGGGTTTCAGGCGACGATCAACTCAAAGTCGTTGGTGCCCGGCGCGTCGGCGCCTTCAGCAGCGGCGACCCTGCTGAAGAGCGTCTCGATCCCCGGTCAGGAGATCTCGGTCACCCGGCACTCCGTGGAGATCGCGACGCCCGTTGTGGGAGGGAGGAAGAGCCATCGCGGAGCGATCACGGCGGTGGCCGCCCTCGCGACGGTCGTGGTGGTCGCGGCGATGGGCTTCGCGGTGGGAGACAACCGCGGTGTGGTGAGGCCAGCGCAGAGCCTGACGCAAGTTGCGACGCCGTACGTGGTCACTGTGGAGGTGGTCCCTGCCACCGCACGGGTCGAGGTGGATGGGGAGACGCTGGGGTCAGGACAGGTCTCCCGAAGCTTTCCCCGCGACGGGCGACACCATCGGATGAGGGTGAGCGCGTCGGGGTACGTCGCCTCGGAGTTCGACTTCGACGCCGAGCGACGGCCAGCCGAGCGGATCGAGTTGACGGCGGTGCCAGTGCCAATACCGGAGCCCGTGCCGATGCCGGTCGTTCTCCGCGAGGTGGTTGCGCGTCCGGCGCCTGGGCTCCGGCCGCGACCCGCGGCGGCAGTGCGGCGACCGCGAGTGCCGGTGGCAGGGGGTGGGGAAGAAGTCGGTGGTGGCGTGACCAGCAGCGGAATCGAGATTCATTGAATCGCGAGAGGGGTTTGCGGATGAATGGAGTATCGCGGTCGGTGGTGAGCGCGGGGCTCGTGGTGCTGCTCGGGGTCGGAAGCGCGTGGGCACAACAGCCGGTGTCGCCGATCGAACAACAGCACCGACGCGGGATCACGATGCTCCAACAGGGACAGAACGAGCAGGCACTCGTGGTGTTCCGTGAGATCTACGAGCGCACACGGGAGCCGCGGGCGCTCTGGCGCATGGCGACGGCGGAGACGGCGTTGGGTCGTTGGGTTGAGGCCGAAGGGCACATGAGCGTGGTCCTGGGGTCGTCGAGCGATGCATGGGTGCGTACGGAGCGCGCGGGGCTGGAGGCGACGCTGCATCAAGTGCAGGCGCGGGTGGGTCTGCTGACCGTGCGGTGCAACGTGCCCGGTGCAACGATCGAGGTGGGTGGTCGGCCCGTGACGATATTCCCGGTACACGTCGTCGCCGGAGACGTCCAGGTCAGCGTGCGAGCAGAGGGATACCAAACCGCGACGACGACAGTCGGCGTGCCGGGAAACGTCGAGCGCGCGTTTGTGCAGGAGGTGAATCTGCTCCCGGTTGCGGAGGAGAGAACAATCAACACGTCACCTCAGTCCAACATGCAAACACCGACTCCCGCGCCACCACGCCCGGCGGAACCGACTGCTTCGGTGTCCAGAGGGTCTGGGGTTGGGCCGTGGATATTGATGGGGGCCGGAGGTGTCGGTTTGATATTGAGTGGCATTTCATACCTCCTTGCGCTGGACGCGGAATCACAGAGGGATGCATCGTGTCCATCCGTTGGGATGACGCTATCCTGCGAGTCGATGACGCAACTGTCAGCAGCAACCGCAGCGGAAAATCGACGCGATCGCTTCCAGACGACTGCGGTCGTCTCTGTAGGCATCGGAGCGTCATTCGTAGCGGCGGGGCTCCTCTGGCATTTTCTTTCCGCACGCCCACTCGTCAACAGCAACATTTCGTTCTTCGCTGTGCCTTCAAGCTCCGGGACGTACTTGGGCATCCGAGGATTCCTGTGATCCTCGCGAAGTCATCTCATGCCCTTTTGATACTGACGATCGGCTGCACGCAAAGCGCCAGGATCGAGCTTGCAGATGGTGGAGCGAGGGATATCGCATCGCAAGTAGACGCCAATGATGCCGTGGTCCAGCCTGTGGTCACTTGTGGGAGCGGGCGTGGAAGATGTAACTTGATCGATGGATCCGGCTGTGCCTCATCCGGGCTCGCTTGCGTTGCCTTCTCTCCCGCAGGTACTCCTCCCCAGGATTCTCGTTGCATCGCAGCAGGCGTTGGCGGTTGGGGTGCTCGCTGCACCGAGACTCTTGAATGCGCAAGAGGCTTTGCCTGCGCAGCGGATCCGGCACAACGCACCTTGAAGCGATGCACGAAACTCTGCTGCGCTGGAGACGATGCATGGTGCGCCGATCCCAACTCGGGGGGAATCTATGGGGGCGTTTGCGGAAACGCGATCGTGGAGGGAGATTCGATTTCGACCTGCATCCTCTCTTGCGACATCTACGCTCAGGCGAATCAGGCGAACACGTGCCCGGTAGACTCGCCTTACTGTGGTGTCGGCGATCGCTCTAGCCTGGGTTTCTGTGCCCCCTATCACAGCAGTCCACCGCGAGCCCAGGGTGAGCGGTGTTCGCTGCAGAACGACTGCGTCACTGGTCTCGATTGCGTTCAAGCCACATCCGGGAGCGTCTGCCGGATGTTCTGCGACCCCACAGGGTCGCCGTCGAGATCATGCGTCGGCGGGCAACACTGTGTATCGACGAATGGGAGACCCGACAATGTTGGACACTGTGAGTAGACTTCTCCTCCCCTGGGCCATTCTGGCGTCTCTCGCCTTTGGCTGCACCCAGTCTGTGGCAATCAATATTCGTGCTGTAGATGCCGCAGTAGACTCGGAAGCCGCGGTCGTTGATGCTGGTCCAGGTCCAGCGTGTGGAGTGATCGGCGGTTCCTGCAACATTGTTTCAGGAACCGGATGCCCTCAAGATCAGGGATGCTATCGCTTGGCGGGATCGAGTACATGCGCAGGAGTTGGTACTGGCGGTGCTGGAGCGCCGTGCTCGATGCCTCTAGACTGCAGCCCAGGGTACACGTGCAATGCGGCGGAGTTGCGGTGCAGCAAGCGATGTTGTAGCGATACCGAATGCACTGGTATTTCGACATCAATGTTTTGCTTCGATGGAACAGAGGGTGGCATCTGCGAGGCGGGCGACTGCGACATTTACAGCGACGGTGCGAACGGATGTCCGGTTGACTTGCCAGTATGCTGGCTGGGCGTAAGTATCGACGGAACTCCGAGGCCTAAGTGCTTGCCACACTCCCTTTCCGCGGGTGGCGTGGGTTCACAATGTACATTTGTACAGCCGGTACAATGCCTTCCAGGTCTTACCTGCAGCGGCAGCGGCAGCACTGGGACGTGTCTGCGAATCTGCGATCCCACCGACCCAGCGAGAGTCGTATGCCCCACTGGGCGGAGGTGTAGGGCATCGTCTATTCCTGGGTTGTCCCTCGCTGTTGGCGTCTGTCTCTGATATCGAGGTGACAGGCGCCGGGTAGAGCGTGCAGTCGTCGTAGAGAGCGACGACCGCCACGCTCGGTCAGTACCCCAGTCCGAGTTCCTGGGCCGCGCGGGTGACTTCGTCTGCCACCGCGCGAAACGCCGCGTCGCCGTGGGGCTGGTCGGCCATCCATTTCACGGTGCTGTGACAGTAGTCGGCAGTGAAGACAACAGGCGACTACCCGCCCATAGGAAATCCAACGGGGCAGCGTCGCCGGCGGGCATCCGCTCCAGGCGACCGATCACCCGAAGCACCCGCGCTCGCTCTACCCTCACCAGGAACTCTCCGGGATGCCCTGCATCCCGCAGCTCCCATCGGGCCCGGTACGGAGCTCGCTGACCGCATCCAACGCCCCACACCGCTGCGAGCGTCCCCTCTCCGCGCCACCGCGGCCTTCGCTCCCCCCGGGCCGGGGCGCCGGGTCGTTGCGTCGACGACCCGCGCCTCCCTCGACCCACACGACGCTGGCGCCGCCGTGGAATCCGCTTGAACGCCCGCGGCGAC
>CAIOSS010000981.1 GCA_903860995.1 uncultured delta proteobacterium
GACGCGGGGCCGTCCCTCGACGCGGGGCTCGTCGACGCCACGGCGGCCGACGCGGGCGCCGCCCCCCCCCGCGGACGGATGCGACTGGCGGGTCGGGCGCGCGGCACAACACCGCGGCGGCGCGGGAAGACGGCTCGCGCTCGCAGCCCTGGGCCTGACCGTCGCGGTACGGCGGAGGCGCCGCAGGTTGCCGTCACCGCCACCGGGTTGGTAGACCTCGCGCACCCCCCTATGCGCGCACCGTCTGGTCGGAGCTTTGGTCTCGTCGCCCTCGCCTTCGGGCTGTCTGCGTGCATCGACGGGCGCCCGACGGGCTACGACGCCGGGGTGATACACCCCGAGCGCCCGCCGCTCGACCGCGTGCCCGGCGAGACCTACTTCTGCGACCTCCCGGCGCCCGACGTCACGCGCGCGGGGCTCCCCTACGGCTTCTGCATCCGCCGCTTCGCGGGCATCGCCGCGCCGCGGGTGCTCGCCTTCGCGCCCAACGGCGACCTCTTCGTCGCCTCGCCGGGGCTGCGCACCCCAGGGCTCGCGCCGCCCGGCGCCGGACAGATCGCCGTGCTCACCGACGACAACCGAGACGGCGTGGCGGAGATCACCGAGTTCGCCGGTGGGCTGCCCGACGTGCACGGGCTGCTCTTCACCGATGGGTGGCTCTACTACACCCGCAACACCGGGGTGTTCCGGGTGCCGTACGTCACCGGTCAGCGGCGCGTCGGCCCGACGGCCCCGGAGCAGGTCGCCGCGCTAGTGGGCCTCTCGCTCGCCCCCCGCTGGACGCACACCCTCGCCCGCGCCGCCGACGGGACCATCTACGTCTCGCAGGGCCAGTACCAGAGCTACACCTGCCCGGCCACGCCCCGGGAAGGCGCGGTGTTCAGGCTGCAGCCCGGGAGCCTCACGCCCGTGCTGGTGGCCTCGGGATTCCGCAACCCGCTCTACCTGCGCTGCGACCCCGCGGGCGCCGAGTGCTACGCCGCCGAGCTCTCGGACGACTCGTGGGACCCGGCGACCGGCACCCGCGGGCGGGAGAAGCTGGTGCGCCTCGGGGCCGGCGGGGACTACGGCTACCCCTGCTGCGCCGGTCCCAACGACCCCGCGCCGCCGGGGCGCGGCCGCAGCGCCAACTGCGCGGCCGTGGCCGCCGAGCTCACGGCGTGGCCGCTCCACGACACCCCCTTCGGCATCGACTTCGAGCGCGGCCGCTGGCCCGAGCCGTGGCGCAACGGGTTCTTCGTGGGCCTCCACGGCGCCTTCGAGAGCTGGGAGAACACCAAGCTCATCTACAGCCCGCTCGACGCCAACGGCCGCCCGACGGGCCAGTGGCGGGACTTCGTCACGGGCTGGGGGCGCAACACCCAGGGCATCGTCGGGCGGGTCACCGACGTGACCTTCGCGGCCGATGGCCGGCTCTTCTTCAGCGACGACCAGGGCGGCGGGGTGTACTGGGTCGCGCCCGAGGGCATGGCCGTCCCGCCGCGGTGACGGGGCTCAGCGCCAGACGCGGGTGAGGTCGGAGATGCGGGCGTAGACGGCGGGGCCGCGGTCGGCCGACGCGAGGTGCGCGTCGACGTGCGAGAGCGCGGCCTCCATGCGCAGCTGGTACGTCGCGCTGAAGTTCGGCGGGTGGAAGCCCACCTGGAAGAGCGTCGGGCTCGCCAGGGGTCGCCCCTCCGGCGCGTTGGCCTCGTACACCGCGACCATCGCCGGGCCGGTGATGTAGTCCACCAGGATGCCGTTGTCGGGCACCTCCAGCACCCGCATCGGCCGCGCCGGCGCGCCCTGGGTGATGTTCGTGTCCGAGGGGTGGTAGGGCTGCGAGGTGTCGGTGATGCCGGTCCAGTTGGCCTCGTTCCAGTCGTAGAGCAGGTAGCCGCGCCACGAGGTGATGCGGTCGGGGCGCATCGCGCTGGAGTCGACGGTGAAGCCCGTGGCGTCGAGCGCGCGCAGCGTGCCCAGGTCGGCGGTCCATCCTCCCGCGCGGAACGAGGTCGGCCGGCCGAGGCCGTGCTGCGCGAAGAGCTGCACCGCGTACCGCAGCTGCGCCGCCATTTCGTCGACCGTGTACGCCGCCAGCACGGTGACGTACCCGCTGGTGTCGTTGGGCGCGTACGCCGGCTGGACGCGGCACGGCACGCCCGCCGCCGTCACGAAGTGGCACCAGCCGTGGATGTGCACCCCGAGCTCGTCGCCGTGCTGATCGCGCTGGGCCTTCACCCATGCCTCGATCTGGGCCTCGCGCGCGTCGCTCACCTCCGGGTCGGTGTAGTGGTAGGGCGCGAAGAAGTGCGAGTACACGAGGCCCGGGTGGTGCTCGCGCAGCTGCTCGATGCGGCGCAGGTAGCTGTCGGTGAAGCGCGTGTCGTCCCAGTCGGTGGACACCACCACGTAGACGGCGAAGCTCACCTGTAGGGGGCGCGTGGCCACCGCGGGGGAGGCGCCCGCCGCGACGCGCACGGCGTGGGCGCCCGGGGCGAGGTCGGCCACCGGGAGCGTCGCGCTCCACGACCCGTCGGGCGCGCGAAGGGCGGCGCGCGCGGACCCATCATCGACCGAGGCGCGGACGTCGGCGGCGTCGGCGGGGGCAGCGATGCGCACGGTGACCTCGCGATCGCCGGCGGTGAGCCCGTCGGCCTTGAGGGCCCAGGTGCGGGAGAGGGTCACCTGCCACGCCGGGTCGTCGGCGCCGGGCGGGGCCGCGATCGGGGGCAGCGAGCCCGCGTCGGGGAGCGCGGCGGGTGGCGTGGCTGCACCGCCGCCGCTACAGCCGACGAGGAGGCCGAGGGCGAGCGTGAGGGAGAGTTCTCGCATCGGGTCCGACACCTATCACGGAACGGCGCACCTCCCTCCCATGCCCAGGCCGCGCGGCAATCTGGCAGCTTCCGGGTGCAAGCCTACGGCTTCCCCCTATACTCCGCCGCGATGCGCCCACGCTGGAACCGTCCCTGGAAGGCAGCCCTGCTGCTCGTCGCCTGCGCCCTCGCCTCGGTCATCACGGTCACCCGTCACGGTGGCCTGCTGGGCCTCGGCGGCTCCCGCGCGCTGCTCGCCCAGCCGCGCCGCGAGCGCGCCCGCGACCCCAACTTCGACCTCGCGCGCATGGGCGTGCTCCGGCACGTGCTCCTGGAGATCAACAACAACTACGTCGACCCCGGGCGCGTGCACCCGCGGGACATGCTGTTGAAGGGCCTCGACGCCATCCAGCGCAGCGTCGCCCAGGTGCTCGTGCGCCACGAAGACAACGCCCCCACGCTCACCGTGCGGGTCGACACCCACGAGCAGACCTTCGACCTCGCGGGCGTCAACGCGCCGTGGGACCTCGAGGCCCGCTGGCGCGAGATCTTCACCTTCCTCCAGACCCACCTGCGCGGCACCGAGGTCAACCTCCAGGACGTCGAGTACATCGCCGCCAACGGGATGCTCCGCACCCTCGACCCGCACTCCGTGGTGCTTACGCCCGAGCAGTTCCACGAGATGCAGATCCAGACCGGCGGCCACTTCGGCGGCCTCGGCATCGTCATCTCCATCCGCGACGGCCTCCTCACGGTCATGAACCCGATGCCCGAGACCCCCGCGTCGCGCGCGGGCCTCCACCGCTACGACCGCATCGTGAAGATCAACGAGGAGAGCACCACCAACATGTCCCTCTCCGAGGCGGTCAACCGCCTCCGCGGGCCCGAGCGCACGCCCGTGAGCATCTGGGTCACCCGCGCGGGCGCCGGCGGCTGGATCCAGCCCCGCCGCTTCGACCTCGTGCGCGCGCAGATCACCGTGCGCTCCGTTGACCACCGCCTGATGGCCAACGGCGTCGGGTACGCCCGCATCAAGAGCTTCAGCGAGACCACCGGCGAAGAGCTCACCCGCGCCCTCCGACAGATGCGCGAGCAGGGCATGCGCTCCCTCGTCCTCGACATGCGCGGCAACCCCGGCGGCCTGCTCGAGCAGGCCGTCGCCGTGGCCGACCTCTTCCTCCAGGAGGGCGCCATCGTCGTGACCGCGGGCAACCGCCGCGAGGAGCGCGAGGAGCGCGGCGCCGAGGGCCCCGGCACCGAGCCCGACTACCCCCTCGCGGTGCTCATCGACGGCGGCTCGGCCAGCGCCAGCGAGATCGTCGCGGGCGCCCTCAAGAACCACAACCGCGCGGTGATCGTCGGCGGCACGTCCTTCGGCAAGGGCAGCGTGCAGACGATCCGCAACCTGCCCGACGGCGGCGCGCTCAAGATCAC
>CAIOSS010000982.1 GCA_903860995.1 uncultured delta proteobacterium
ACTCCCCAAGGCGAAGACACGGGTGAAGAAGACCCCGGCTCCGCGCACCCGCTTCAAGGGCGAAACCCACGTGTCGACCAAACGCTTGCTCGACGAAGCGAGAAATCGGAAGTCACAACATTGACTCCTCGAACTGGCGCAATTGGTGGTCCCGGCGAGAATCGATGTCACAGCACCGTGAAATGGATGCCCTGCTCGGCCAAGGCGGCGACGAGGTTGCGTTGGCTGCGCGCCGTCCACAGCAGGGGCGACTCGGGATCGCCCCGCGTGGTCGACTCGACCAGCGCCTTGAGGTCGGGCAGCAGCGTGGAGTCCTTCGCCGTCGTCTTCTTGCGACCGCCGCCGGGGCGTCGGATCCGTGTGGGGTCCATCGGCGTCACCTCGCCGCCCTCGATCCCACTCATCTCGCGGATCCCCGAGGTGATAGTGCCTCGCGCCATCCCCGTTGCGCGCGACACCGTTGCGACACCGCCATGTCCGAAGGCGACCGCTTCAGTGGCCGCGAACAGTCGCCGCGCACGCTCCGTCAGATCGCCTTGGAGCTTGCGAAAGCGCTCCCTGATCTTGGCCTCGGCCGCCGCTCGATCCTTCTTCGTAGTCATGCCACGACTGGAGCTCTTCGCCGGATGATAAGTCAACACCTTATTTCGTTACAGACCCTAACGCCTGGACGCTTACAATAGTCACTTCTGCAAATTCTCGATCAGTTGCTTGAAGTAGTGCTCGTCACTCACGCCCTCAAACGTAGCCTTCAACTGCGTGTAGGCGGACGCTGGAACCAAGACCTCAATCGCTAGCGATTCAAATACGCCCATGACTTTCCCCCCTTCTTCTTCGTCTTCGCGTTTGGCGCCGGCAATCGCGTCAGCGATCCTCTCCGGATCGAGGCCTCCGAGAACTTGGCGGAGCAAGTTGCACGTAGTCTGTGAGAGCCATACTCTGACCATGCCATCATCCGCATCCTCACCTTGCACGATGAAGTGGTAGAGATTGGGTTCATCCGGTGCCGGCACCCGAAAGTAAGGCTGAATTTTCACTCCAGCTTCAGTTGTTACCGAAAAGTGCTTGTCACCTGTGCTGTGGTCGAAAATCCAAAGGTTCCTGGTGGCCTTGCGAGAGCCACTGGCTCGCCGATCGCTCCAGCGACCGAAATAACTACTCGGGTCAGGAGCAGTCATAGGTTCCTCGAAGTACAGAAATTCGCGCAGGCTATCCTGCCAGAGGAGCCATCCGTTTCGCATGTCCGGCGGTCTAATCGGCTGGCCACTCCGTGCCGGCGTCAACGGGATCCGCTTCTCGGCACTGGATTTGCTCATGTTCTCAATGCCATCCCTAAGTGCCGCTACAGCCGCCTTGCGCGTTAACTCTCCATGGTGAAAGCGATTGATCACATCAACAAGTGTTGTGCGCTTCGCAATCAGCTGCCCATACTGCCGAAGTACGTCATGCGCAGCCTCGGTCGCATTCTGCTCGCCCTGTGGAAACCGGATTGAGCGTGTACCGGCAGGGTGCATTAGCGTGGTCCCGCACGATTCCTTAATGGGCTGGTCGGCTTTGCGGCACATAGCCTTCTGCTCCACACCGAGCGGACCATGGACGATGTCGATATCCGTGTTGCTCCAAGGGGCCGGCGGTATCCCCTTGGCCGCACGATAGACGTCCCCCCAGTCGCCTTCTTCGAACTTACGACCCATCATATTAACGACGCGAGTCGCGAGAAACAGACGCGCCTTGACGGCCTCTTCGGGAGAAAACGCGAGTAATGTCTTGGGGATCTTCACTATTTGCTCCTGATGTGTCTCGTGCATTCGTACGGAATCGCTTCTCGTTGAGCCGTTCCCTCAGCTCTGTAGGCAGGAAGCTAGGGTGACGCCTCTACATGACCGTAGCCATTCACAGGGTTCCTGGCTGACCCGGCCGAGCGTTCCTCTCGTTAGGGCCGCTGTGGCAGCAGCGAGGGCACTACGCCATCGAGCCGAAACGCGTCGAACGCCTCCACCAACCAGTTCAGCAAGCTGTGGCTGTGCCGTCGCACGGTTCTCACGATGATCATGATCCGCTCGAAGCAGCGGCGGCCGATTGCGCTGTCGGTGCCGAAGCCCAGCGAGCGCATCTGCACGCCGGGACGCCGCGACTGCTCCGCCAGGCTGTTCGTCGGCTCGATTCCTTCGAGCGTCAGGAAGGGCCAGAATGCGGCGAACACCTTCCGCATCTCCGAGCAAACCCCGGCCATCGTAGCGTCGTCGCCCGCCACACCGTCGTCCAGCGCCACCCGCGTCGTCTGCTGCAACTCGGCCAGCTTGCCCTTCAGCCATGCCCGGTCGCGGAACCCCTGCCAGACCTACACCCAGCACTTGAACATCTGCGCGCTCACGACCAACAGCGCCCGGCCGACCTCGCGGCAGTCTCCGCCCCTTGGCCATCATGCACGTCCACGCGCCGAGCTTGCTCTCGCACGAGATCGTCTCGTAGACGTTCACCCAAAGCGTGTCCCTCGCAGAGCCACGCGCCTCCGCGCAGGGCACCTGGAGCGCAGACAACACCCGCGACTGGCAGCGCGATAGCGGCCCGAGTGATGTCGGGATCTGGAGCACCTCGTGGAGGAACGCCGTGACCATGCGTTTGCTCTGGCGGTCGCGCCCCGTTCGCAGCGTCAGCATCGCTTGCGGGCGCGCGCTGAAGGCGCTTAGGGGGACGCCCTCGGGTAGGGTCGCGATCGTGGCCTCGTGGCACAGCGGGCGGGTGAGTTGGCGCAACTGGTACTCGGTTACCTCGCGAAGGACCACCGCGAGATGAACGACTTGGTACCACACCGAGCCGGGGTCACGCCCCTCTGTCGGCGCTCACGAGATTGGACCCGTGGTACTAACACTTCGCGGTTTGCGTTGGGGGTGGGTCATGCGGCCGCCGCGGGCGCGCCCGGTGGGACGGCCCATCGTTCGGGATGACCAGTTCCGCCATTCAGCAGATCCCCTGCGCCTTCCACGAGGTGCGGTTCAGCCCGCCGACTGCGCCCTGCCCGCGCTGCAGGCGTGAGGTCCGCCGCGCCTGGGAGGCAACGAGGATCGCGATCGACGCCGCCCTCGAGGACGTCGCCCTGCTGCGCGTCCGGGTCGGCGTGTATCGCTGCCATGCATGCGGCCAGCACTTCCGGGCGCAGCCGCCCTTCCTGCGGCCCGGCGCCAGCTACACCAACCGCGTCGTTGCCGCGGCCGTCCACGCCGTCTTCTCCGACGGCATGGCGGCGCGCCGCGTCCCCGCCCGCCTCGCGCGCGACCTACCGGGTACGCCCCAGCGCCACGGTGATCCGCGACTGGTGCCGCACCTTCGCCGCCGGCCAGACGCTCGGCGACGACTACACCGCCTGGATCGTGCAGTCTTTTTCGGGCGTGCTCTGCTTCGATGAGGTCTACCAAGGCGACCTCGCGCTGCTGCTCGCGGTCGATCCCGGGGCGCCCGACGGCGACCGCCTCGTCGGCTACGAGCTCGTCCAAGGCTCCGTCCAGCAGTCCGCCGTGGAGGGGTTCCTGGAGCGACTGCGCGACGCCGGGATCGCGCCCGCGGAGGTCGTCACGGACGGCTCGGCGCTGTACCCGGAGGTGGTCGCCAGGGTGTGGCCGCAGGCCGCCCATCAGCTCTGCCTGTTCCACGAGACCCGGCGCCTGCTGCGCGCCGCGATGGCCATCACCCCCGAGGTGAGGGCGGCTCTCCCGACACCGCCGCGACGTCCCAATCGAGCCGGTGCGCTGCTCCGTCGGGTCGATCCGCAGGCGCCGAGCCCCGACGATCGCGACGCCAGGATCGCGCTCGTGCGCCGCCTTCGGGCCGAAGGCGCGGGGGTCCGCGAGATCACCCGTCGGACGGGCCACAGCCGGAACACCATCCGCGCGTGGCTGCGAGGGACGGTCCTGCCCACGGAGGAGCGCACGGCGCCGCTCGAGACGACGTCACGGCGGCACACGGCGCCCGAGCCGCCGCCCCCGGCCGGGTGGGCGAGCTGGGACCAGGTGCGTTGCTTCCGGCAGCGGCTGAAGTCCCATCGGTGGTCGGTGGTGGCCCGCCTGCAACACCTCTCCGAGGCGGACCGCGCAGTGGTCACCGAGCTGCTCGAGTCGCCGGCCGGGGCACCGCTTCGCATCGTCCACCGCTGGGCCCAGGACTGGTACGCGATCTGGCACGACGACGCCGGGCGACGCCGGTCGGTCCCGGAGGCCCGTGAGCGCTTCGTGCGGTGGCGGGAGGACGCCGAGGCGGGGACCCTCGCGGGGCTGCGGCAGGTGCAGCGCCGCATGACGGACGAGCGATTCGCCTCGCTCAGCCACTTCCTCCGCGATCCCCGCTGGGAAGCGACGAGCAACGGCGCGGAGCGCGCCGACCGCAGCTTCCGCCATCGACAGGGGGCCCACTTCAACCTGCGCTCGACCGTCGCCATCGGGGCGCTCATGGACGTCGTGGCCAACGAACGCCGGCACGCGCGGTCGCCCGCCGCGGAACTCGCGGTCGGCCGAAGCCGGCGAGGCCGGCGTCACGAGCCCACCGAGGAGGAGCTCGCGGCGCCCGCATGAACCACCCCCAACGCAAACCGCGAGGTGTCAGCAGGGGTGGGTCAAATCTCGCGAGCGTTGAAGGGCCGCTTCCCCAACCCGCGCTCCTGCCCCTACTGCGGCCACTGCCCGACCGCCGACGATGGCGAAGTGACGCCATGAACCGGCGCGACCTGGCCATCGGCCTGCTCGACGGCCTCAAGATCACCGTGCTGCCCAACGGTCGCGTGCGGGTCGAACCTGCGGGGATGCTCGCAGCGCCCGACTGCGACGCGCCCGCCGAGGAGTACCCGTCGCTCCGTGCGCTGCTCGCGGCGCGGTTGAAGCGGGGTACGCCGTGACCCGCACGACGCGCTTCACGCGCTGGATGGCGACGGCGGACGTGCTGCCCGATGGGCGCGTGCTGGTGACGCTCGCGCTATCCTCGCTGCCCTTCGGCGCGGACGTCGCCGCGACGGTGCTCTACGCGTCGCTGCGGGGTGTGCACGCCAGCGGCGCTGCGTGCGCACACGGGACCGAGAACGGGTCCGCAACGCAACCCCATACTGGTTGACGCCACGGCGCTCTAGCGCTATAGCCGACCCCCATGACGCGGTCCGGCAACCGGAATAGGGCGACCAAGCGGGACGTCGTTCACTACTCGCGCCTCGGCGGATTGACGAACACCTTTGAGGCATTCCGGTCAGGCTCCATGACACTGTACGACATCGGTGAAGTTGAGGGCGTGAGTCGTGGGACCGTGCGCAACGACATGATCCGCGAGTTTGGCAAAAAGACCTACGACAAGGCGATTGAGACGCTGTACCCAAGGCGCATTTTCCGCACCTGCTCGATCTCGGAAGCAATCGCGGTAGTCCGTCAGTCCGCGCATCATGACGGCAATCGTCGTCTACTGGCGCTCGCAGCAACGCTTGAGCGCATCAGTCATTATGCCCCGACTGTAACGGCAACGAACTCCCCGTTCGGGTCTTGGGCTTTTGAACTCAATGGGCGACCTTTGTATGTGAGACCGGCCATTCCTGAGGAACGACACAAAGAATTCGCCCTCGGCCTGTACCGGCTCAAGGTGTCTCCCGCTGACGTACCAGGAGTCGTTATCATCGCACTTTGCGCAGAAGAACCCCCATTTCGACCAATTGGAGTGTACCTGTTCCGAACCGAAGAGATCGATACAGTCAGGTCGATGCACCTTCGGTTCGCTAGGTTTGGCACTCGGTTCAAATGGGAGTTTGGCTGGGAGCGATGGGCACTGCTTACGGAAGTCTGCGCGCCGCGCAAAACCCGTCGCAAGCGCGTTTCGTCAGATCAAGAGTGACGGAGACGCTGGGATGGGACTGACCGCTGTATCTCTATTCTCGGGCGCTGGTGGCCTCGACATCGGAGTGGAGCAGGCTGGCTTCAGTGTCCGGTGCTCGGTTGAAATCAACCGGTACGCGGCGGAGACGCTCCGCCTCAACAAGTGGATCGCTTCGGCGTCAGCGGCCGATTTTGACTCCTGGTTTGAATCAGTCGGGTCGAAGCCCTACAAGGCATGGGCGCCCGACGCGGTGAACCGGGTGCGCGATAGAATCCGCGCGGGCGTTGGCGCGCACTTACATCTTGGATGTTCTGACATCATCCAAGACGATATCAGAACGGTGTCCAGCGGTCGGATTGCAGAAGCGACCGGCGTGAAACGCGGAAGTCTCGATCTTCTTTTCGGCGGGCCACCTTGCCAGAGTTTCAGCCGTGCTGGCCAGCGCGCAGGCGTGGACGACGAACGGGGACAACTGTTTCTGGAGTTCGTGCGGATCGCTACCGACCTCAAACCGCGGCTGATCTTGCTGGAGAACGTAAAGGGCCTCGTCCAGACCAAAGCGACCAGTTGGCGGTCGGAGTGTGGCAAGTGTGGCTGGAGCGAAGTCCCGCCGTTCGATGCCGACGCGACCCCGCCGACTCATGGGGCCACTTCCGGGCCGTGCCCAGCGTGTGACTCAAAGAGTACGCGCTGGGCCGTGTCGCTTCAGAAGCCTGGCGGTTCCCTTGACTGGATTCAGTCGGCGTTTGAGAGGGTGGGATATCGGACATCGGCGTTCCTGCTCAACGCCATTGATTTCGGGGTTCCTCAGCGTCGCGAACGGGTGTTCGTGGTCGGCAGTCGTGATGGCGAGGTTTTGCACGGCCCTGCGCCGCAGCAAGGAACGCCAGCGACCGTTTGGGATACGTTGTTTTCCGAAGAGAACCCCGACCACGAATGGCCACTCGATCCAGACGTCGCGAGATTGTGGGTCAAGAATGTCGTCCGTCCACACGACGAACCCGTTACATGGGATCTTCGCCAGCCTGCGCCGACAGTTGGCGCGCACCAGGGGGCGAAGTTCGCCATCGCCCCTTACGGGGTGCCTGAAGCACAGTTGCAACGCCAGCAATGGCACCTCAAAGGTCGGCGACAAGGCGACACAGCGCCCGTTCCGGTTGAGCATTCGTATCTGTCGGACAGAGATCTGCTGATGCTTCAGACCTTCCCTTCGTACTGGTGCCTCTCCGGCACCCGAATGGAGCGGGCCTTTCAAATCGGAAACGCTGTGCCCCCGAAACTCGGGGCGTGCGTCGCCGGAGCACTCGCCACCGCGTCGGGCGTCCCTTTGACTGCCAAGCACTCCGAGTTGTACCGCCGACTCTCTTCGGCCACCGAATCGCCGCGAGAGCAGATGAACTTGTTTGAGTAGCTAGGGCGGTTGGCAGCATTCGGCAGAAGCGCGGCTTGAACCCGAGCCAAGGAAAGACGATGAGAAGACCCAAGACGCTTCCTGCGTTCAACGCCGACGAGTACGCGTCGGCGCACCAACTGCTCGCGATTCGCGTTGCGTACATGATGGGTCGCAAGTTTGAGGAGGGCGACTGGGCGCATGTTTACTGCGGCGCCAAGGGCATCCCGGTGAAGGGATGGTCGAATTTGAATATCGACGTATCGTTTGGCACTCTCGGCGTGGAGCACAAGATGCTGTGCTACCGATCAAGGTTGGACCTGCGCGAAGCGTGCGGGACGAGTTTGATGCACCCCGCCGCGACACGGTCGATCCGTACTCCACCGACAACCACCGACGCCGACGTGGCCATGGCAGACGTGTTGGGGCAGTATGCTGAACTCATTTCACAGCGCACGGAGAAGGTGCGGGACGAGTCTGGTGGCCTGACGCCAGACATGCGTATCGGATGGTTGCTCTGGCAGGAGAGTCTTCGCCAGTTCATGTACTTTGAAGAAGAGATGCTGGCGCCCAATGCGTCAGACTACTGGGCACAGTGGGTTGATTCTGGCGGCGGAGCGAGGAAGAAAAGTCGCAATCTCTGGATTTACGAACGCGGCTCCGACAAGAAGCGTTATTCGATAACTACTGACGCGGGGGCAAAGATTCAGCCCTACTTCGACGTCCCCCCTCCGAACGACCCCAATCTTTACCATTTTGTCGTGATCGGCGAGACGATTGCCGTTGGCATGGTTCGAGTGTGGGTGACCGATAGCACCTATGAGGATTTGACTAGACTACTTGGCGACTTGGGGCCCGAGGCACGTAACAGTTCGGACCCCGAGGGCGCGGACTTGACCGCGCTCTGACGGCGCTCAAGTTCTGTCTTGCTGTGGAGGACCCTCTCGCATTGATCCGCGAGCAGACCGCTCGCGTCGTGGCCTTGGAGGCGGAGA
>CAIOSS010000983.1 GCA_903860995.1 uncultured delta proteobacterium
CACCCGGGGCGCCTGCTCGACTCCGCCGGCACGCCCGCGCGCGGCACCGTCGAGGTCGTCTGGCGCATCTACGACGCCGCGGCCGGCGGCACCGCGCTCTGGACCCAGCGATCGAGCGTCACCCTCGACGACGGGTACTTCTCCGCCGCGCTGGGCGACGGCGCCCCGCTGCCCGAGACCCTCTTCAACGGCGGCGCGCGCTTCCTCGGCGTCACCGTCGGCGCGGACAGCGAGATGACCCCGCGGGAGCCCATCGGGAGCGTCCCCTACGCGCTCGTGGCGGGCAACGCGGTGGGCCACATCACCCCGACCAGCATCACCGTGGGCGGCACCACCATCGTCGACGCCACGGGCCGCTGGACCGGCCCCGCCACCGGGCTCGCAGGCCCGATGGGCCCGGCCGGCCCGATGGGTCCGATGGGTCCGGCGGGCCCCGTCGGCCCGATGGGTCCGGCGGGTCCGGCGGGGTCGCCCGACACGCCCGCGCAGGTGCTCGCGAAGCACAACCAGGCCGTCATCGCGGGCGGCACCGTCTCCGTCGGCGCCATCTCGTACACCGCGAGCCGCTTCGACCTCCGCTGGGCCATGCAGCACGCCGCGGCGGCGGGGGCGTGCGCGGCGGCGGCCCCGGTGGGCGGCTCGTGCTGCGAGCGCATCACCGTGCCCAAGCGCGGCGGACAGACCTGCGCGGCCACCTGCGCCGCCGTCGCCTCGCACCCCAGCTGCCTCACGTCCGTCGCCATCGGGGCGATCCGGGTCGAGCGCGCCGTGTCCCACGCCGAGCGGGTGGGAGCCAACTACAACTACGGCTGCGGCGACTCGCAGGACGCCTACGACGAGGTCCGCGGCGAAGGGCTCGACAGCTCCTACACCGCCTACTGCTGCTGCTTCCGATGAACCCCTCGCAGACCTGGTTCCTCGCGTGGCGGGCGCTCATCCTGCTGCTCCAGTCGCTCGCGCCCTGGGCGGCGCCCCTCGACGTGCCGCGCCCTGTCGGCGACGCCGCGATGGTGCAGCTCCTCGTGGGCTGGCTGGGCCTCACCCTCCTCGTCGTCGTGTGCGTGCGCGCCCTCGAACGCGCCCGGCTGCGCTCGCTCGTCGCGGCCCTCGCGCTGCTCACGGTGATCGCCGCGGGCGTCACGGGCTACTCCCTCCCGCGGGGCGATCTGCCGCTCGGCTACGGCGTGCGATGGATGGGCCCGCTGGTGTGGCTCACCGTGCTCGCCGCCCTCCGCCGCCTCGCGCCCGCGTCGTGGAAGAACAGCGCCTCCCTCGGCTGGGCCATGCTCGCCGTCGTCACGGCCGCGCTGTCCTTCCCCCGCCTGCGCACCCCGGAGGCCATGTGGCGCTCGGTGGTGGCGCGCCGGCCCGACCACGCCGAGGCGCAGGTCACGCTCGCGCGCATCGTCGGCCGCCAGCCCGAGGGCGCAGCGAAGGCGCTCGCCGTGCTCGACCGCTGCGTGCGCCAGAGCCCGCGGTCGCGCCCCTGCTGGACGGCGCGGGCGCAGCTCCGGGTCGACGCGGGCG
>CAIOSS010000984.1 GCA_903860995.1 uncultured delta proteobacterium
GAACTCAAGCGCGGCGCCGGCGCCTGACGCCTCTCTCCCCTCCCCGGCCCTGTGTTACTCATCGCGATTGAGTGACACGCCCGCTTCGCCCCGCCCTCCTCTGCGCCGCCGCGCTCGCGTCTTCGCTGCCCGCCCTCGCCCACGACGAGCCCGGGGCGACGGTGCGCGGAGAGACCCCGCGGCGCGCGGCCAGCGACCTCACCTTCGACGTCGGCGCGCTACGGCTCGTGCCCCGCGGCAGCGCGGCGGAGCTGCTGTCGCTCGCCCCGGGCTTCTACCTCGCGCAGCACGGCGGCGAGGGCAAGGCGCAGCAGCTCTTCCTCCGCGGCTTCGACGCGCAGCACGGCCAGGACGTGGAGTTCTCCGTCGGGGGACTGCCCCTGAACGAGGTCTCCAACGTCCACGGCCACGGGTACGCCGACCTGAACTTCGTGATCCCCGAGGTGGTCGACCGGCTGCGGGTGCAGGAGGGGCCCTTCGACCCGCGTCAGGGTGACTTCGCCGTCGCCGGGAGCGCGCGCTTCGACCTCGGCGTGAGCGAGCGCGGCGCCCTCGCGCGGGCCAGCTACGGGATGTTCAACACCGCCCGCGCCGTGGTGGTGGTGGCCCCCCGCGGCGAGCGCCGGGAGACCTTCCTCGCGGGCGAGCTCTACCGCACCGACGGCTACGGGATCCAGCGGGCGGCGAGCCGGGCGTCGGCGCTCGGGCAGTACCAGCGCCAGCTCTCGGGCGGCGGCTCGCTGCGGGCGCTGGCCACGGTGTACAGCGCCCGCTTCGACAGCCCGGGGGTGGTGCGCGAGGACGACTATGAGCGCGGCGCCCAAGGGTTCTTCGGCAGCTACGACCTGCGCCAGGGAGGCTTCTCCTCGCGCGCCGCGCTGCTCACCGAGCTGGTGGTCCCCACGCGGCACGGGCGCTTCACGGTGCTCGCCCACGCCGGGGTGCGCGCGCTGCGCATCCAGGAGAACTTCACCGGCTTCGCCCTCGACGCCCGCGGCGACCGCTACGAGCAGCGCTACGACGCCGTCACCGTCGGACTGCGCGCCACGCATCGCACCACCTTCGCGCTGTTGGGGCACACCCACGCGGTGGAGTTCGGGCTCTCGGCGCGGCACGACCGCACCACGCAGGCCATGGGGCGGCAGCGCGCCGCCGACGAGGTGACCCACACCACGGAGATCGACGCCGACGTCGACGCCACCGACCTCGGGATGTTCGCCGACGTCGACCTGCACGTGCACTCCCGGGTGCACCTGCGCGGCGGCCTGCGCGCCGACGCCCTCGCCTACCAGATCGACGACCGCTCCACGGTGCTGGTCGACCGCACGGCGCGGGTGCCCCGCGGGCGCCGCGACGCGCAGGGCTTCCAGGTGGGTCCGCGGGTCACCGCGGAGGTCGACCTCGGGGCGGGCTTCACCCTGATCGGCGCCTACGGCCGTGGCTTCCGCTCCCCGCAGGCGCTCTCCCTCGGCGACGGCGAGAGCGCGCCCTTCGCCGTGGTGAACGCCGGCGAGCTCGGCGCCCGCTGGCGGCGCGCGC
>CAIOSS010000985.1 GCA_903860995.1 uncultured delta proteobacterium
AGGTCGAGCTGCTCGTGACGTGGTAGCGCCCGCGGCCGATGCGAGAGATCTCCCGCATGAGGTTCACCCGCGGGCCGAGGGTGATCGCGGTGATGGTCGCGCCCGTGTAGCGAAGGGCGTTGGCCGCGGAGATGGCCGGGCCCGGGGTGCTCTCGCCGTCGGACATCAGGATCACGTGGTGCAGGTAGCGGTCGTCGTCGGTGACGATGTTGGTGGCGGCGTTGAGGGCGGCGGCGAGGTTGGTGCCGCCGCTCGCGCGGATGCCCGCGATGGCCCCGGTCACCTCGGCGGCGCGCTCCATCGGCACCGGCGCGACCACCAGGTCGGCCTCGCCCGAGAAGGCCACCACGCCCACGCGCGAGTCGGGCCGGAGCGCCCGCACCGCCGCGATGCCCGCGCTGCGCGCGTTCACGATGTTGGGCCCCATCATGCTGCCCGAGCGGTCGATGATCAGGATGAGCTCGATGGGTCGCGGCTCGGGCACCGCCCGCGGCGGCTGGATGGGCTCGATCTCCCGCAGCAGCTCGGGCTCCCTGCCCACGCCGTGCTGCCCCGTGGTGGTGAGCAGCCCCCCGCCGCGCTCCTCGACCCACTGCCGGATCGCGCGCTGCTGCGGCTCCGTGAGCGTGGTCATCACGACCTCGTCGAGCACCACGTACTGGTATCGGTCGAGGCCCTCGGTCGTGCTCGGCACCCCCTCGACGGACACCTCGTCGACGTGCAGGTGAGCCTCCCGGTACACCGCCGCCAGCGCGGGCGAGCGGCCGATCAGCTCGTGCACCAGCAGCACCTTCGGCGGCGTGACCACCCGCACCAGCGTGCGCCAGGTGTTGTTCTCCGCGACCCGGTCGCCCGCCGCCGTGAGCGTCACGGTCACCTCGTGCACGCCCTCGTCGGGCAGCTCCACCGGCACGTCGTGCTGGCTCGGCCCCGCGGGCGCGTCCACGTCGCGGCTCGCCACCCGCTCGCCGTCGCGCAGCACGTGCATCCGCACCGCGCAGCCCGCGGACGCGTAGAGCCGCACCCCGACGCTCACCTCGCGCCCCGCGCGCACGAGCCGCGGCACCTCCAGGCCGCGGACCGCCACGAGGTCGACCGGGGGTCGGTCGCCCTGCGGCAGCACGAACACCCGCGCCCCGGTGCGCCGCGCACGGTCCGCCGCGCCCACGGCGTCGCCGCGGGTCTCGCGCCCGTCCGTGGCCAGCACCACCCGCCGCACCCGCTCGGTCGGGAGGACGCCCACCGCGGTGTCGATCGCCGCCGCGAGGTCGGTCACCGCCGCGGGATGCTCGGCCTCGACGTCGAGCCAGCGCACGTCGTCGCGCTCGATGCGCCGCCGCGGGGTCGCCGCAGCGACGGCTGCCGTCTCCCGAGGCGATACGCTCGCCGAGCGGTCGAGCACCAGCGCCACCGCGAGCTTCTGCGTGGGCCAGCGCACCCGCGCGTCGGCCACCGCGAGCACCACCAGCGCCGCGGTCACGACCCGCGCTACCGTGGCGCCGATGCGCTGCCGATGCGTGGCCTCCAGGCGGCTGCGCCAGGTCGCGAGCAGCAGCAGGGGGCAGACCAGCAGCGCCCACAACAACCACGGCTGCCCCACGGAGAGCCCCACGCCGCTCAATGGAGCCTCCCCCGCTGCGTGAGGACCCACTCGACGCAGAGCAATCCCAGGATCGCCGCCGCCAGCACCAGGGACAGCGGCGCCCGCATCGGTGGGGCCCCGCGGCGGGTGTCGAGCGAGCCCGCGGCGGCGCCGAGGGCGCCCGCCTCGTCGGCCGCGCTCACGGCGATGGCGCGGTCGGCGGTGTGGTAGATGCCCGCGCGCGCCGTGTCGTACAGGGCGCCGCGCACCTCGCGCGCCGCCCCGGAGGGGGTGAGCACCACGGCGGGCGAGCCCGACGCGCGGATGGGCTCGCCGGGCGCCTGCCACGAGTGGAACTCCCGCTCGCGCCGGTCGAGCCACACCAGGGCGTTGTGCATGAAGAGGGGGAAGGCCACGCGCTGCACGAGGTCGGTGTGCTCCGTGTCGAAGCCCAGGGCGAGGGTGCGCGCGCCGTCGCGGTCGCGGGCGACGACGAGCGCGTCGCGGCCGCCGCGCACCAGCACGCGGTCGTCGGCCTCGGGCACCAGCGGTCGGGCGAGGCTCACCTGCACCTGGTCGAAGCGCAGCCCGGCGAGCACCCGGTGGTCGGCCGCGAAGGCGGTCACCCGCGGGGCCGCCACCTCCGGGCCGACGCGGAGCGCGCGCGTCGCCACCGCGCCGACCAGCAGCAGCGCCGGGTGATCGAGCGGGGGCGCGGGCGCGATCCGGTCGAGCACCACGACCTGGTAGCGACCGAGGGTGCGGCGCCGGGCCTCGAGGCCCGCGGGGTCGACGGTCTCGAGCTCGACCGAGGGGTTGGCCGCGAGGGCGTTGGCGAGGTAGCGGTCGCCGCGGGTGACGAGCAGCACGCGCGTCGCGACCACCGGCGGCACCGTGGCGTACGCGACGTCGTCGGCGGCGAGCGCGTCGCGGCCGCCCTCCAGGTCGATGTCTTCGAGGCGGGCGGAGAGCTCGCCCTGGGCGCTGGAGAAGCCGCGCGCGCGGTGGGTGATCACCTCGCCGGGCTCCGGCGTGATGCGCTGCTCGGAGAGCACGGTGTCGCGGTCGCGGATGACCAGCCGGGCCCGCGCGCGGCGGGCGGCGTACGAGCGCACCTCGCAGCGGACGTGATACTCGCCGAGCGCCAGCGGGTCGCGGCGGGCGTCGAGGGCCGTGACGGCGAGGGTCTCGCCGGGCGACCCGACGGGCGCGAGCACCACCGCCACCGCCGGGTCGGCGGGGCGGGCGAAGTCGTCGCGGTCGGCCACCACCAGCACGCGCCCGGGGCCGTGGGTGGCGTGCACGATGGCGCGCCCGAGGGCGACCGCGGCGGCGAGGTCGGCGGCGCCGTCGTCGGCCTCGACGGACCCGAGCGCGCGCTCGGCGTCGGCGGCGCGGTGCGTGAGCGGGACGATCACCTCCGGGCGCAGGCCCGCGCGCACCACGGCGACCTGGCCGGTGACGGTGTCGGCGAGCACGGTCGCGCGGGCGAGGGCGAGGGCGTCGTCGAGGCGCCGCCGGCCGCGGTCGTCCCGGGCGGCCATGGTGCGGTCGGCGGCCAGGACGATCACCGTGGTGCCCGAGAACCCGGTGCCCACCCGGGGGTCGCCCAGCTCGGTCACCAGCAGCAGCGCGATGGCGAGCGAGAGCAGCAGCGCCAGCCACGGGACGCGCGTCGCGAAGAGGGCGCGGGGGCGCGAGCGCTCCACCGCGCGGCGCCAGAACTCCACGTTGGACACCACCTGTGCGCGCGGCGTGCGGCGCAGGAGGTAGAGCGTGACCACCGCGGCGGCGGCGGCGAGGGCGGACGCCACGAGGGCGGCGGTGGAGAGCGCCGCGAAGGTCACCGCTGCTCCAGCGCGGGGGCGATCACCGCCCGCAGCACCTGCTCGAAGGGCCGCTCGACGGGCGCCTCGATGAGCCTCCCCCCCACGCGCTGGCAGGCGATCCGGGCTCGCTCGACGTGCGCGGCGACCTCCTCGCGGTAGGCCGCCAGCAGCGCCGGCGTCACGGTCACCCGCACGAGGTCGCCGGTCTCGGCGTCGCGGAGCTCGAGCTCGCCGCGGAAGTCCGGCGCGTGGTCCTCGTCGCAGCGCACCCGCACGAGGCAGAGCTGGTGGCCGCGCTCGGCCAGCAGGCGCAGGCTCGGGGCCCAGTCCGCGGCCTCCATGAGGTCGCTCACCACGACGACGTAGCCGCGCGCGGGGAAGCGCTGGACGAAGCCCCGCGCGGTGGCCCCGAAGGTGGTCGACCCGTGGGGGAGCAGCCCCTGGAGGAAGGCCTCCAGGCCGGGGTAGTCGTCGCGCCGGCGCAGCACCGGCGTGGCGCGCTCCACCGCGTCGGCGAAGGGGATCACCTGCACCCGGTCGACCTGGTTCATGCCGAGGAAGCCGAAGGAGGCGGCGACCTGGCGCGCGACCTCCAGCTTCGGCGGGGCGCCGCGGGCCATCGAGGCCGACACGTCCACGAGCACGTACACCCGCGCGTCGCGCTCCTCTTCGAAGGTGCGCACGGAGAGCGTGCGGTTGCGCGCGAAGGCCTTCCAGTCGATCTTGCGGGCGTCGTCGCCGACGACGTACTCGCGGCGCTCGGCGAACTCCAGCCCGTGGGCGCGGGCGTCGCTCCGGTGCCCGCCCTGGTCGCCGCTGGCGGCCTTCGGTCGCACCCGGAGGTGCAGGCGCTCGAGCAGTCGCTGGGCCGCGCGGTCGAGGAGCGCCATCCGGTCAGCGCGCGGCCGGGGAGAGGGTCTTGAGCATGTGGCCGATGATCTCGTCGGCGCTCACCCCGTCGGCGATGGCGTCGAAGTTGCGCACGATGCGGTGGCGCAGGCACGGGAGCGCCGCGCGCTGGATGTCCTCCGCGGCCACGTTGAGCCGCCCGTCGAGGATGGCGAAGAACTTCGCCACGAGCTCGAGCGACTGCGCGGCGCGGGGGCTCGCCCCGTGGCGGATGTACTTCTTCACCTTGGGCGACGCCGTGGGCGACTCGGGGTGCGTCGCGAAGACCAGCGACACGGCGTACTCGAGCATCGGCTCGGCGACGGGCAGCGTGCGCAGCGTGCGGCCCGCGGCCATGATCTGCGCCGCGGTGGCGACCTTGTTCACCGCGAAGTCGAACTGCCGCGCCGTGCGGGCGACGATGGCCATCACCTCGGTCTGCGTGGGAAAGGGGATCACCAGCTTCATCAGGAAGCGGTCGAGCTGCGCGTCCGGGAGGGGGTAGGTCCCCTCGGACTCCAGCGGGTTCTGCGTGGCGACCACGAAGAAGGGCGGGTCGAGGGGGTAGGTGGTGCCGCCGAGGGTGATCTGCTTCTCCTGCATGGCCTCGAGCAGCGCGCTCTGCGTCTTGGACGACGCGCGGTTGATCTCGTCGGCCAGCACCACGTTCGCGAAGAGCGGGCCCTGCTGGAGCGAGAGCGATGGGCGCCCCGCCGCGTCGACGGACACCATGTGCGTGCCGAGGATGTCCGAGGGCATGAGGTCGGGGGTGAACTGCACCCGCGAGAACTTCAGCGAGACGACGTCCGCGAGGGTCTTGGCGAGCACCGTCTTGCCGAGGCCCGGGGCGCCCTCCATCAGCACGTGGCCGCCCACGAAGAGCGCGCCGATGAGGCACGAGATGGCGTCGTCCTGGCCCACCACCCGGGCGCTGATCTCCTGGTGCATCGCCGCCGCGAGGGCGCGCACGCGGTCGAAGGATTCGAGGGCCGTCACGGGGTCGGATGGAGTCATGGAGCACCGTTCGTTGGGGCAGTCGCAGGGGCGCCCTGCATGCGTTGGAAGTAGCGCCGGACGTACGCGCGCAGCGACGGCGGAACCCGCTGCGTGGTCATCGCGGCCTCGGGGTCTTCGTCGAGCGCACCCGCCAGAGCGCCGTCGCCGGGCGCGTTGGGCAGCAGCGACCCGGGCGCCACCGGGGCCTCGCTCGTCGGCCCGGTGGCCGCGCCCTGCTGCGCGACGCCCGGCATCATCACGCCCTGCGCGCCCGGCGCGAG
>CAIOSS010000986.1 GCA_903860995.1 uncultured delta proteobacterium
AGCGGGGTCTCCCCTCGAAGGGCGAGGCCGGGGGTCGTGGGCGTGGAGGGAGAGCAGGGGCGAAGGGGCGGCGGGCGGGCGGGCGGGCGGGGCAGAGGCGGGCGGAGCTACGCGATGAGCGGGGCGATGAGCAGCGACACGACGCTCATCACCTTGATCAGGATGGCGATGCCGGGCCCGGAGGTGTCCTTGAAGGGGTCGCCCACGGTGTCGCCCACGACGGCGGCCTTGTGCGCGTCGGAGCCCTTCTTGTGCCCCGGGAGGCCGCCCTTCTCGATGAACTTCTTGGCGTTGTCCCAGGCGCCGCCCGCGTTGGCCATCACCAGCGAGAGCGTGGCGCCCACGGCGAGGGCGCCCGCGAGCACGCCCGCGAGGGCCTCGGGGCCCGCGATGAAGCCCACGACCGGGGGCGCGAGCACGGCCACGGCGCCCGGCAGGATCATCTCCTTGATGGCGGCCTTGGTGGCGATGTCGACGATCACCTTGGGCTGGGGCTCGACGCCCTCCTTGCCCTCGAGCAGCCCCGGGATCTCCCGGAACTGCCGGCGGATCTCCTCGACGATGGCGCCCGCGGCGCGGCCGACGGCGGTCATCGTGGCGGCGCCCACCACGCAGGGGAGCAGCGCGCCGAAGAGGATGCCCAGGAGGATGGGCGCGCGGGTGATGTCGAGGTTCATGACGGCCATGCCGTTGCGCAGGCGCACGGCGTTGACCTCCATGTTGAAGGCCGCGAAGAGGGCGATCACGGTGAGCACCGCCGAGCCGATGGCGAAGCCCTTGCCCACGGCCGCGGTGGTGTTGCCCACGGAGTCGAGCTCGTCGGTGATGTCGCGCACCTCCTTGCCGAGGCCCGACATCTCCGAGATGCCGCCCGCGTTGTCGGCGATGGGGCCGTACGCGTCGACGGTCATCACGATGGCGGTGCCGGCGAGCATGCCGACCGCCGCGAGGGCGATGCCGTAGAGGTTGAGGTAGTAGTTCGAGACCCAGCCCACGACCACCAGGGTGATGAGCGGGATGACCGTGCTCTCCAGGCCCACCGCGAGGCCGCGGATGACGTTGGTGCCGGGGCCCGTGAGGGAGCTCTCCGCGATGCTCCGCACCGGGCCCATGGAGGTGTAGTAGTCCGTGACGAGCCCGAGGATGGCGCCGCCGAGGGCGCCCGCGGCCAGAGTGATCACGGCGCCCATGCTGAAGCCCCAGGCGGGCAGCAGCGCGAGCGCCGCGCCCGTCACGAGGAAGGGCGGCACGATGAGGGCGATGCGCAGCACGCGGGCGGGCGGCATGTTCTTGAGCGCGCGCGTGATGAAGATGCCCACGATGGAGACCGCGAGGCCGATGGTGGCGAGCAGCAGCGGCAGGGCCACGGCCATGACGCGCAGCTGGGCCTCGTCGGTGATGGTCGGGGCGAGCTGGTGCAGGCTCTCCATGGGCATCGTGAGGCCGAGGGCCATCGCGGCGACCACCGCGGCGACGTAGCTCTCGTAGATGTCCGCGCCCATGCCGGCGATGTCGCCGACGTTGTCGCCCACGTTGTCGGCGATGACGCCGGGGTTGCGGGGGTCATCCTCGGGGATGTTCGCCTCGACCTTGCCCACGATGTCCGCGCCCACGTCGGCGGCCTTGGTGTAGATGCCGCCGCCGATGCGCGCGAAGAGCGCGATGGAGCTCGCGCCCACCGCGAAGGAGTGGATCACCGTGCCGAAGTGGTGCTTGTGGTCGACGCCCGCCATCAGGGTGACGTCGCCCGCGTGGTAGAGCCCGTAGAGCCCGCCCATGCCGAGGAGCCCGAGGCCCGCCACGCAGAGGCCCATCACGGCGCCGCCGTCGAGGGCCGTCACCAGCGCCTCGGCCATTCCCTTGGTGCGCGCGGCCTCGGCCGTGCGGACGTTGGCGTAGGTAGCAGCCTTCATCCCCAGGAAGCCGGCGCCCAGGGAGAGCCCCGCGCCCGCCAGGAAGGCCAGGCCCGAGGGCAGGCCCAGCTTCGCCGCCAGCAGCCCGAAGACCACCACGGCGTAGATCGCCAGCACCTTGTACTCCGTGACGAGGAAGGCCATGGACCCCTCGCGGATGTACCGGGCGATGCGGGCCATCGACTCGTTGCCCTCGGGGCCGCTCTTGACCTTGGCATAGAAGAACAGGGCCACGACCAGGGCGAAGGCCCCGGTGCCGAGCGATTCGATCGTTAGAGACTCCACACGTTGCTCCTTGCGGCTCTCAGGTGTGCGGCCCATCCCGCACACACCGCCGCACGAGGCACCCTCCGCTGGCCGCGACGATCGCGCTTCCCGGCTGTGCTCCGTTGAGCCGGTGCCTTTACATCACCCCGCGCCGGGTTTGTAGTGTCCAGCGCAAAGAGGCGTCGGAAGCACCCGGCGGCGCGGGGCCGTGCGGGGGCGGCCCGGTGGCACACGACATGGCACAGCCCCGGGCGCCCTCCCTCCGAGGGACTACCGCCGGGAGAACAAGCGGGATACAGCAATCGAAGCGCGGGTGCGGACCCTGGCACGCACCTCGCTGAGGCAATAACCCAACGACGGCCGCGAACGGTGCGACCCTCACACGGAGCGACGACCATGAAGCCTTGGATCTCGGTGCTGGCCCTCGGGGTGATCGGTTCGGCGGTGGCGCCCTCCACGGCGCTGGCCTGCGGCGGCTGCTTCGCCCCGCCGGGTGCGGTGCAGGTCGTCACCGACCACCGGATGGCCCTCTCCCTCTCGGCCGACCGCACCGTCCTGTGGGACCAGTTCCGCTACAGCGGGCGTCCGTCGGACTTCTCGTGGATCCTGCCGATCCGCAACGGGCCCGACGTGCGCATCGAGGTGGCCGACAATCGCTTCCTCACGGCGCTCGACAACCTCTCCGCGCCGGTGCTCAACGCCCCGCAGCGGCCGTACTGCGAGACCGACTCGGACTCGTCGTTCCTGTCTGGCGCCCGCGGCGCGTCGGCGCCCAGCCCCGCGACCGACTCCGGGGTGACGGTGCTGCAGGAGCAGGTGGTCGGCCCGTACATGACCGCGGTGGTGCGCAGCGACGACCCCGCCGCCCTCCGCACCTGGATGCGCGAGAACGGCTACAGCGTGCCGAGCGCCATCGAGCCCGTGATCGACTTCTACGTGGCCCAGCGCATGGACTTCGTGGCCCTGCGGCTGCGCATGGGCGAAGGGGTCGAGCAGATGACCCCCATCCGGGTGACCACCCCGGGGCTCAGCCCGACGCTGCCGCTGCGCATGATCGCCGCGGGCGTGGCCGACAAGGTGGGCCTGCTGCTGATGGTCATCGCGGGCTCGCGCTACGAGGCGATGAACTTCCCCAACGGCGAGATCACCCCCGCGCAGCTCACCTACGACTTCAACGCGCCCACCGCGCCCGCGGACGACTTCCGCCGCGCCTTCGAGGCCCTCAACCGCACCAACGCCGGCCGGCTCTGGCTCACCGAGAGCGCCGACCCGGTGAGCCTCGCCACCGTCGAGCGCGCCTCGCAGCTCAGCGGCGGCGGGCGCGTGCCGGTGGGCGGCGCCACGGTCACCAGCGACGACGCCCGGGTGGCCTTCCAGGGCATCGGCAGCAACGCCACGCTCACCCGCCTGCGGGCCGACCTCGCGCCCACGGCCCTCGACCGCGACCTCCAGCTCATCGCCAGCGACCTCGGCGCGCGGGACCGCAACCACACCTACGGAACGATCCGCAACACCCCGCCGCCCTGCGGCTCGGAGGCGGGCTCGCGGGCGGAGTACCTGGGGTGCGCGGTGACGCCGGGGATGAAGGGAACGTCGGGGGGATTGCTGGTGACGGGCCTCGCGGCCATCGGGCTCGCGTGGCGCCGTCGCCGCCGGTCGCCGGTCAGCGCCGGCGGCGGCGCATCGCGGTAAGCACGCCGGCCATCGCGGCCAGGGCCC
>CAIOSS010000987.1 GCA_903860995.1 uncultured delta proteobacterium
ATCGCCAGCGCCGTGCTGGGCGGACTCGGCCTCGCGGCCCTGGGCGTGAGCGGCTACTTCGCCATCCGGGCGGCGGGCGAGGGCTGCAACGGATGCAGCGCGCAGTGGGACGCGGCCGACCGCTCGGACATCCTGCTCGGCACCGGCGCGCTCCTCGCGGTGGGCGCAGCGGTGGCGTTCTTCGTCGAGCGGGCGTCGAGCACGACCGTCACGCAGCGCTGACCGCGCGCCCCGCGGCGCCCTCGCGCAGGCACCGCCACCAGGGCGATGCGGCGCGCACCACCCCGTCGACGATTCGCGCCGCGGCCGGGGGAGGGGCGCCCTCGGTGGGCGTCGGGTGCGCCGAGGGGTCGAGCGCGCCGTGGAGGGTCGCGGCCACCCCGAGCTCGAGCGCGCCGAGGTCATAGCCGCCCTCCAGGCAGAAGCCGATGCGGCCGCGGCACCAGCGACGCGCGGCCTCCCGGAGGCGAGCGGCCATCCAGGCGTAGTCGCCGTCGCGCAGCAACATGCTCGCGAGAGGATCGCGCGCGTGGCCGTCGTAGCCCGCGGATACCAGAATGAGGTCGGGCTTCGCCTCGTCGAGCACCGGGAGCACGACCCGCTCGAACGCCGCGGCGTAGAGGGCGCCGTCGCCCGCCGCGGGGAAGGGGAGGTTGATGGTGGTGCCCGCGCCGGCGCCCTCGCCGGTCTCCCCGACCCAGCCGCTGTCGGGGTAGAGGGGCGCCTGGTGCAGGGAGATGAACAGCACGTCGGGATCGCGCCAGAAGATGTCCTGGGTGCCGTTGCCGTGGTGCACGTCCCAGTCGACGATGGCGACCCTGCGGGCGCCCAGGGAGCGGGCGTGCGCTGCGCCCACGGCGACGTTGTTGAACACGCAGAAGCCCATCGCCCGGTCGCGCATCGCGTGGTGGCCGGGCGGACGGGCCAGAAGCATCCCGATGTCTGTCTCACCCGAGAGGAGGGCCTCGACCATCGCGATCGCTCCGCCGGCCGCGAGCGCTGCCGCAGCGAGGCTTCCCGGGCCGAAGTAGGTGTCGGGGTCGAGCTGCACCCGCGCGCCCTTCGCGTCCGCGGCGTCGAGGCTGTCGAGGTAGGCCTCGCCGTGCACCCGGGAGAGGGCCTCGCGGCTGGCGGGCGCGTGGACCGTGCGCTCCTCGCCGTGCGCTTCGGCGACGACCGCGCGCGCGCCGCGCAGCGCGGCGTCGAGGCGGGCCGGCCGCTCGGGGTGATATCCGCTCGATTGGTGCGACTGGAAACGCGGGTCCGACCAGATCGTCAGCGGGAACTTCGGTGCGGGGGCTTCGGACATCGCGGGTGTAGCTTTCTCCGAGCATCTTGACCCGACTCTCGCCGGGGTGATACCTGGGTTGGAGTATCGCCAACGAGCGTCGCGCGCGGAAGGGGTCGTCGCGACTCCGCCCTGATTGAGCGAACTCGCCCGGCTGCAGTCTCTCCGATGGGTGGAGCGTACGATGCGATGGAAGATTCTCGCCGGTAACGTCGTCACGGTCGTCTTGATCAGCCTCATCGGGTGGTTCCTCGTGCGGGGCCGGGCCTCCGAGGCGCTGCTCCAGGACGTGTCGCCGTCGGTGATGCGCTCCGTGGCCCTCCTCGAGGCCGTGCGCGCGCAGGATGGCGACCTGTTCGTCGAGGCGGTCGAGGCCGCCTCGAAGTCCGCCGAGGTCAGCGGTGTTTTCACGGGCGACAGCGAGAGCGCCCAGCGCGAGGCGGCCTTCGCGGTCTCCCAGCGCGTCTCGCGGCAGCTCAGCACGCTCCCGCGCCGCAACCGCCCCGCCGAGCTCGTGGTGCTGCTCAGCGCCGAGGGCCGAGTGCTCGCGCGCAACGCCGAGCGCAACCTCGACGTCGGGCGCGACCTCCGCACGGAGTTCCCCGCGGTGCGGCAGGCCTTCGACGGCGCCACCGGCCACTCGGTTCGAGATTTCATCCGCTACGGCGACCAGGGGTGGATGGAGGTCGCGGTGGTGCCGGTCCTCGCCGACGGTCACATCCGCGGCGGCGTCCTGGCGGGCTTCGCGGTCGCTGACAGCGCGGCGCGCAACGACGGCGAGCGCATCAGCGTTGGCGTCGGGTACATCTTCCGCGAGGGCTCGCGCTACACCGTGCAGTCCTTGTCGGTGGGCTCTCAGCGCGAGAAGGAAGAGCTCGTCGCCTGGGCCAACTCTCCCGTGGCCGGCGGCGAGCAGCTCATCCGCGGCCGCTCCGAGGCGCGCATCTCCCTCGGCGGCCAGGACTACCTCGCCCGGATGATGCCGATGCCCGGCGCGTACACCCAGCAGGCAGGGGCGATCGTGCTACGCAGCCTCACCGCGGCTCAGGCGCCGGCCAACGACGTGGCCTTCCCGGTGCTAGCCACGATGCTCCTCGGGCTCGCCATGGCCATCGGGTACAACCTCTTCGTCGCGCAGTACTTCGAGAAGCCCATCGAGCAGATCGAGGAGGGGCTCCTCACGATCGTCAACGGCAACACGCAGCACCGCATCAACGTCGAGCACGCTGAGCTCGGTGGCATCGTGTACCGCATCAACCAGCTCGTGGCCTCGCTCACCGGCGAGGGCGACGAGGGCGACGAGGGCGGCGGCGACGGCTGAAGTCCGTCGGAAGACGTGCGCGGGGTGCGGTCCTGGAGTATAGGACCGCGCTGTCTATGGGACTCTTCGACTTTCTCCGGGGACGCAACGCCGGCGGGGCTGACCCGCTTCAGAAGCACGCCGAGCGCGTGCTCGACAAGCGGGCCATGAGCCCCGACCGCTTCGCGTCCATCGAGTACCTCTGCAACGTCGCGACGGATGAGGCGTGGCGAGCCCTCCTGCCGCGCTTCAACTTCAACGTCGACCCCTCCATCACTGACCGCGAGGAGAAGCAGTTCATCCTCGAACACATCTCCG
>CAIOSS010000988.1 GCA_903860995.1 uncultured delta proteobacterium
GTCGGCCACCGTCGACGCCCTGGTCGCCGAGGGGGCGATTCCCCACGAGGTGCCGCTGATCCGCTTCGTGGGGCCGACGCGCCCCGAGGCGGTCGCTGCGGCGATCGATGGGCTGTGTGCCGGCGCCTTCGACGTGGTGGCCTTCACCTCGGCCAACGGCGTGGCCTGGACCTTCGACGCCCTGCGCGCCCGCGGCCTCGACGCGCGGGCCCTCGGACGCTGCGCGGTCGTCGCCGTCGGGCCGGAGACGGAGCGGGCGTCGCAGGCGCGGGGCGTCTGGCCCGACCGGGTGCCGCGCGACCACCGCGGCGTCGCCGTGGCCGACGCCATCAGGGAATTGCGGGGCGGCGACCTACGCGGCTGCCGGGTGCTGCTCGCGCGCGCCGAGGTCGCCGGCGACGAGCTGCCGCAGCGGCTGCGCGAAGGCAGCGCCACCGTCTCGGACGTCGCCGTGTACCGCAGCGAGGGCCCGACCGAGGAGGACCGCGCGCGCCTCCGTGCGCTCTGGCGCGACGGCCTCGACGCGGTGCTGCTGACGTCGGGCTCGGTCGCGCGCCACCTCGTCGAGGTGCTCGGCGACGCGCTGCGCCCGATCGACCCGCGGGTGGTCCTGGCCGCCATCGGGCCCTCGACCGCGGAGGACGCGCGCGCCGCGGGCCTGCCGGTGCACGTCGAGGCCGAGGAGCACACCGTTGACGGGCTGCTCGCCGCCCTGAGAGACCACTACCGCCAAGGAGTCATCGCCCCCCCATGAGCTTCCCCCTCGAACGCCCCCGCCGCCTCCGGCAGACCGCCGCCCTCCGCTCGCTCGTGCGCGAGACCCGCCTCCACCCCGAGCAGCTCGTCGCGCCGCTCTTCGTCACGCCCGGGGAGGGCCGCCGCAAGCCCATCGGCTCGATGCCCGGCCACGCCCAGCTCTCCGTCGACCTCGCCGTCGCCGAGGCCCAGGCGCTTACGTCCCTCGGTATTCGTAGCTTCCTCCTCTTCGGCCTGCCCGAGCAGAAGGACGACGAGGGCTCCGGCGCGTGGGACCCCGCGGGGCCCGTCCCGACCGCTCTGCGCGCCCTCCGCGCGGCGCTCCCGCAGAGCGTGCTCATGGCCGACGTGTGCGTCGACGAGTACACCGCGCACGGGCACTGCGGCGTGCTCCACACCCGCCGCGACGGCACGGTGGAGGTCGACAACGACGCCACCGTCGAGCGGCTCGCGCGCATCGGGGTCGTCTACGCCCAGGCGGGCGCGGACATCGTCGCGCCCAGCGACATGATGGACGGCCGCATCGGGGCGGTGCGGCGCGCGCTCGACGCCGCCGGGCACGACGAGACCGTCGTGATGGCCTACGCGGTGAAATACGCCAGCGCGTTCTATGGGCCCTTCCGCGAGGCGGCGGACTGCGCGCCGAAGTTCGGCGACCGCGCGGGCTACCAGATGGACCCGGCGAACACCCGCGAGGCCCTGCGCGAGGTGCGCCTCGACGTGGAGGAGGGCGCCGATATCGTGATGGTCAAGCCCGCGCTCGCGTACCTCGACGTCATCCGCGCCGTGAAGGACGAGGTGAGCATCCCCGTGGCGGCCTACAACGTCTCGGGCGAATACGCGATGCTCCACGTCGCCGCGCAAAACGGCTGGATCGACCTGCACCGCGCCGTTCGCGAGAC
>CAIOSS010000989.1 GCA_903860995.1 uncultured delta proteobacterium
GTGCGGACTGCTCGCGAGGGCCGAGCGCGACCCGCGCCTGGTCGACCGGCTGGTCGATCGACCGGCCGGCGGCGAGCCCGACCCCGCGGAGATGGTGCGCTGGCACGTCGAGGGCGCGCCCGCGGAAGTCGAGAGCCCGGAGGCCGCTGCGCTCACCACCACCCTGCGATGGACCGAACTACGCGCCGACCCCGCCGACGACGGACTGCGGGTAACGGTGGTGCTGGCGGGGCCCCTGCCGGCGAATACACCTGCCCGTATGACGCGGCTGCTGGTCGCGATGGCCGCGAGCCCCCTCGGCGCCGCCGTCGGGGCCGACGACTGGCTCCACCCGACCGACGGCGCGTGGGGCCACGCGGGGGACGAGTGGCGCGGAGAGTTCGTGATCCCGTGGCGCGGTCTGCGAGCGCTGGTCGGCCTCGCCCGCGGCGCCGTGGAGGCCCCCGATCGCCGGGAATTTTGACGCATCGCGTATCGCGTGATAGGTCATCAAGGCTGCGGTGTTCGTCAGGCGACCCACACCTTCGTTCAGCGATGGTGCTCACGCCACACAATGGATGGGCCGTGGTGACCCGGTAGCGGTACCCTGTTTTCAGGGTATCGCAGCGATGTTTGGTGCGCGGAGGTACAAGCGGGATGCAATCGAGCTTCCAGGTTGGTGACAACGCGGTTCACCCGGCACACGGGCTCGGCGAGGTGACGGGCATCGAGCGACGGGAGATCGCCGGCGCTACGAAGGCCTTCTACGTCGTGAAAATTCTCGAGACGGGCATGCGGGTGATGGTGCCCACGCAGACCTCGGACTCGGTCGGGCTCCGCGGGGTGATGTCCGAGGTCGACGCCGACGCCGTGATGGACGTGTTCAAGACCCCCGACAAGGCCGTCGGCGCCGGGCCGTGGAACCGTCGGCAGCGCGCCTACAACGAGATGATCAAGAGCGGCTCGCCGCAGGAGGTCGCCAAGGTGCTGCGCGACCTCTACCGCATCAAGTTCCGCAGCGAAAAGGACCTCTCCTACGGTGAGCGTCGGCTGATGGACCAGGCGCGCGGCCTCCTCTTCAAGGAGCTCGCGATGGCCCGGCGCATCACCGAGGCGCAGATCGAGCAGGAGATCGAGGCGATCTTCGCAGTCGCGAGCTGAGCGTCACCCACCGGCGACCGGCGGAATCACCGCCACCTCGTCCTCCTCCCCCAACAACCGATCGTCCTTCGCGTACTCGCCGTTGACGGCGAAGCGCAGCGAGCGCGCGTGCTCCGCGAGCGAGGGGTAGCGCGCGAACAGCGCCGCCCGCAGCGTCGCGACGGTCGCGCCCGGGGCGATGGCCCAGGCCAGCTCAGGCTCGCCCACGATGTCGCGAGCCGCCGCAAAACAGAGCACCCGGAGGTTGATCGCGCCGGTCATCGCTCACACCTCCTGGAGCCGGAAGCAGCGCACGGTCGCGCCCGCGTCGAGGTGGGCGACCTCCGCGTCGACCTCCGCGAGCGCGTCAGCCCACGCGAAGGACGTGAACGCGCCCGACTGCTGGTTGCCCTGCGGCGTCGCGAGGGGTAGCAGCGCGGCCCCCCAGTCGAGGCCGACGCGCACGAACTCCTTCCGTCCCGGCGAGCGGGTGA
>CAIOSS010000990.1 GCA_903860995.1 uncultured delta proteobacterium
GCGGGCGCTCACGGCGGTGGGCGCGGCGCTCGCGCGGGGCGAGGCCCTCGCGGGAGACGCCAGCGAGCCCGCGACGGTGCGCGCGCGACGGATGCTCACGGTGGGCTACGACCCGGTGAGCTCGGGGCCGCGCGCCCCGGTGGACGCCGCGGCGCTCGCGGTGCGGCTCGAGCGCCTGGCGCGCGAGGGCGTCGACGCCGGCCTGCGGGCGCGGCTCGGCGCGTGGCTCTCCGATCGACCCGACGAGGAGGTCGCGCAGATGCGGCCCTTCGAGCTGGCGGACGTGTGGGGGGTCGACCGGCGCGAGGCGCTGAGCTTGTTCCTCAGGGCGACGCGGGCGGGCCTGGTCGACCTGCGCTGGCAGGTGAACTGCCCCGTGTGCCGGGTGTCCGCGCAGGTCGCCGAGGGCCTCTCGGAGGTGGGCAGCCGGGTGCACTGCGGCGCCTGCGACGTCTCCTACGGCGTGGACTTCGGGCGCTACGTCGAGGCGGTGTTCCAGAGCAGCCCGGCACTGCGCCGGGTGGTGCCCGCGGTGTTCTGCGCGGCGTCGCCGTCGTGGCGGCCGCACGTCTTCGCGCAGCTCACCCTGGCGGCGGGCGGGGCGCGCACCGAGGCCGCGACGCTGCCCCTCGGCGAACTCCACGCCCGCACGCTGCGCCACGCTGGCGGCGCCGACCTGAGCCTTGACCACGCCCCGGCGACGCTCGCCATCGCGGTCTCGGATGAGGGCGTGACGATGACCGCGGAGGGTCGCTCCGCCGACGGGCGAACGGAGCTGCGGTTCACGTCGAGTGCCAGCGCCCCGCGCACGCTGCTCGTCGAGCGCTCGGGCTGGAGCGCGGCGCAGGTGTCGGGCGCCGTCGTGGCGTCGTTTCCGGACTTCCTCGACCTCTTCGCGACCGAGGCGCCGGCGACCGGCGTGGAGCTCACCATCGGTCACCTCACGGTGCTCTTCAGCGACCTCACGGGCTCGACGGCGCTCTACGAGCGGGTCGGCGACGCGCGGGCCTTCGCGCTCGTCGAGGATCACTTCTCGCTGATGGCGTCGGTCATCGCGCGGCACGAGGGCGCGGTGGTGAAGACCATGGGCGACGCGGTGATGGCGACCTTCCCCTCGACGGCCCACGGGGTGCGGGCGGCGCTGGAGATGGTGCGCGTGCACGACGAGCGGCAGGGCCCGCTGGGGCTCGGGGTGAAGATCGGGGTGCACACCGGCGCCTGCCTCGCGGTGCGCGCCAACGAGCGGCTGGACTTCTTCGGCAGCACCGTGAACCTCGCGGCGAGGCTCCAGGCGCAGGCCCGGCCGAGCGAGGTGGTGCTGACGGAGGAGACGGCGCGCGAGCCCTCGGTGCGGGCGCTCGTCGGGGCGCTCCCGGAGCGCGCGTTCGAGGCGCGGCTGAAGGGCATCGAGGCGCTCCAGCGGCTGGTGGGGGTCGACGCGGGCGGGCCTACTGCACCCGCTCCTGGCAGTGGCCCTCACCGTTGAAGTGACCGACCGTCGCGGAGATGGCCGTGACGAAGTCGCGCAGGGTGCGCACGCGGCCCATGTCGCCGCCGCCGTACTGCGTCGACGGGAGCGTGGTGAGGTCGACCCGCGCGAGCTCCTCCAGGGTGACGGTCCCGTCGCCGTTGCCGATGGGGGCGACGTCGGCGTCGGCGATGGCCTGGAAGCGCAGCCGCGCGCTCTCGGACTGCAGGTCGTCGTAGAAGAAGTGGTCGCCGTGCACGGTGATCTGCGCGTCGACGTTGCCGCCTGAAGGGACCGCCAGGCCGAGCGACTCGTCGGCGTTGGAGCAGGGCGAGTAGGTGATGCCCTGGGTGAAGCCCCAGCGGAAGCGCACGGTGGTGCCCATGCGGGTGCCTTCGCCCTCGACGTAGATGCCGTACCCGTTGGTCTGCATGAGGGTGAGATCGGCCGCGGTGGCGTTGCCCAGGGTCGACGCCGCGGTGGCGGGGGCGATGCGGTACGACACGCGGTCCATGCGGCGCGAGGGTACGTTGGTGATGCGCCCCACGACGAAGGGCGTGGCGGTGGTCTTGAGGTCGTAGACGCGCATCGGGGCGAGGGCGCCGCCCGCGGTGCCGTCGGCGGCCGCGACGGTGAAGTCACCGAGGGTCACCAGGAAGCGGGTGTAGCGAACGGTCCAGGCCTCCTCGATGCCGGCCTCGGCGCCCATGACCGGGGGAATGCGATCGGCGATGTAGTCCTCGCCCCAGATGGAGACCGAGACCGTGCCGGGAGAGGTCCCGGCGCTGTCGCTGCCGCAGCCGAGCGCCGTGGCGAGGGCGAGCAGCGCCGCGTGGGGCATGATCTTGAACATCGTGTTACTGCCTTTCGAGAGCTGTCTGTCGTGGGTGGTCGGGGTGGATTGGGGCTGTTGCTGGGTGCCTAGCGGGCGCCGGAGTCGGCCGAGGCGGTCCACGCGAAGGTGAATCCGCTGGCGGCGGGGGCGGTGCGGGTGACCGCGTTGAAGGGCTGACCTTCGGTGAGGGTCACGACGGCGTCGGGGTCGGAGGGAGAGGTGACGGTGGAGAAGTCGGCGCGGTCGATCCAGGCGCCGATGTCGACGGTGATGTCCCATCGGCCCGACTGGTTCATGTCGCCGCGGGCGGGGATGCCTTGCACCACCTGGGTGAGTACGGGAGCGCAGTCGAAGCGCACGGTGCGTCCGTCCTTCGTGGCGGACCCGCGGACGTAGAGCGTGCCGCCGTGGAGGCTGGCGGCGTCGGCGAGGGAGCCTTCGGCAGGGCGCAGCTCGATGGCCGCGGACTGGGCGAGGCCCGTCACGCCGTTGCCCTGCGGGAGCGTGGTGCCGTCCGGGCGGAGGAGGTCGACGACCCGGCGGGCGGTGATGTCCGCGAGGGCCTCGCCCGCGACGTAGTGACCAGGGTGGGCGTAGGCCACGGAGACCCCGAGCAGGCGATCGA
>CAIOSS010000991.1 GCA_903860995.1 uncultured delta proteobacterium
GGTCAACGAGTTCACTCGGGTGCAGTTCCAGCAGGGCGACGCGGCGGCGCTGCGGGCGCAGATCGACCGCTTCAAGGCGCAGCTCCGGGCGATCGACGCCGCGGCGCGCGACGTCGTGGGCCTCCGCGGCGGCGAGTACTCCATCGGCGCGCTCACCCGTCAGGGCGAGGCGCACGAGTACCTCGCGACGCAGGAGGCGCGCGTGGGCTCGCTCATCCAGCTGTCGGCCGCGCAGCAGGCGAACTTCCGCCGCGCGGAGGCGTCCATCGCGCAGCTGCGCGCGGCGGCGGACACCCTCGAGCGCGCGGGTCGCGACGAGCAGGCCCAGGCGCTGCGTGACCGCGCTGACGGGCTCCAGCAGCAGCTGGATGACCAGCGCACCGGCGCGATCCAGCAGGTGCAGGAGAGCTTCGACCAGGAGGCCGAGGCCGAGCGCAAGCTGGCGATCATCAACTACGGCACGGCCGTGCACACGTCGCGTACGCAGAACATCCCGACCCCGTACGCTGCGCGCGCGCTCGAGCACATGCGGCTCGACGAGAACCGCCCGCTGGTGGACGCCGCGCTCAGCCAGCAGCGGGTGTTCGAGTACCGCAGCGGGATGTTCGACGGCGAGGCGCCGGGCGCCACCGTCACCCAGACCACGCCGCTCGCGGGCCCCGGTCTCGTCAGCGAATGATCAGAGGAACGATGCGCCCCACTCCCTCCACCACCGCGGTCCTGGCGATCCTGCTGAGCCTGTCGGCCAACGCGTGCTCGTCCTCCAACGAGGGGACGACGCCGCCCGCGCCCGCGACGAGCTCCGGGGGCGACAACACCGCCGACACCCCCGACGGGGGCCTTCCCTCGGAGTCGACCGCTCAGACCGCGCCGCCCCCGCCGACGCCCGCGGCGCCGGTGACCCCCACCCCGGCCGCGACCCCGCCGTCCGCGCAGGACTCCGCGACCGCCACCTCCCGCGTGCAACTCGCGGGCGCTGCGCGGGCGTCCTTCGAGCAGGGCCTCCAGGCCGCGCGCGCGGGCCAGCTCGAGCAGGCGATGCAGGCCTTCCAGTCGGCGATGAGCGCCGAGCCCCGGGCCGCGCAGGCTGCGTACAACGCCGCGGTGGTGGCCGAGCGGCAGGGCAACGACGGCGCCGCCGACGGGCTCTACACCCGCGCGCTCGCGATGCAGGCGGACTACGACCCGGCGGTGGTCGGCCGGGCCCGCATGCTGGTGCGGCAGCGTCGCATCCCCGAGGCGGTGTCCTTCGCCGCCGCGGTCGCGCGGGCCAACCCCCGCAACGCCCTCATCCGGGCCGAGTACGCGCGGCTGCTGGTGCTCAACAACCGCGCCGCCGACGCCATCGAGGAGGCCCGGCAGGTGCTGCGCTTCGACGAGCGCAGCGTCGCGGCGCGGCTCGCGGTGGCCGAGGCGTACCGCGCGCAGGGTCGCCTCGACCTCGCGCTCTACATCGTCAACGACCTCATCAACGGCGCCGACCCCAACCACCAGAACAACGGCGCGGGCGCGAGCAACCCCGAGGTGCAGCACCTCCGTGGGCTGCTCCAGATCGAGGTCGAGCGCAACGTGCCGGCGGCCATCCAGTCGTTCCAGCGCGCGGTCGAGCTCTCGCCCGAGTACGTCGAGGCCCGGAACAACCTCGGCGTGCAATTCCTAAACGCGGGCAACTACGAGGCGGCGGTGGCCAACCTGAGCTCCGCGGTCGCGCTCGCCCCGAGCTGGGCGAAGGCCCGGCTCAACCTCGGCGACGCCCTGCGCGCCACCCGGCAGTACGACCGGGCGATGCAGGAGTTCCAGCGGGTGCAGGCGCTCGACGGCACGCTGCTCGAGGTGCACTACAACACCGGTCGCCTCTACGCCGACCAGGCGCGTGACTTGACGGGCACCGGGGTCGAAGAGCTGCAGCGAAAGGTCACCCTGCTTCAGCAGGCGCAGGCGGCGTTCACCCGGTTCCGCGACGCCCTCGGCGGGCAGTACGCCGCGCACCCGAGGCGCGAGGACGTCGAGGGGCAGCTCAGCCGACTCCCGCAGGCCCTGGAGCGCACCAACCGCGCGTTGCAGCGCGCGCAGGCGAACGCCCGGCGCACCGCAGCGACCCCGGCTGCAGCGACCCCGGCTGCAGCGACTCCCGCCGCAGCGACCCCCGCCGCAGCGACTCCCGCCGCAGCGACTCCTCCTGCTCCTGCGCCTCCTGCTCCTGCGCCGCCTGAAGGTGCCACCGGCGCGACTCCGGGAGCAGCTGGCGGGGCGACACAGTGATAGGCTTTCCGAGGACTCCGATGCGTACTTCAACCCGGACGGTGATGGCGGTCGCGTCGGCGCTCTGCGCGGCGGCCTTGTGGAGCAGCGAGGCCGCCGCCCAGGTGCCCCCCGCGGACCCGACGGCGACCCCGACGCCGCCTCCACCCAACCAGGAGATCGCCGCGACGGTGCGCACCGAGAACGGCCGCCGCGTCTACGTGGCGAGCACGACCATCGAGGTGCGGGGGGAGATCCAGCGTCCCTACGCGTTCTCGGTGTCCGGCCGATCAAGCCTTGGGTACTCGTACTTTGAGGCGCCCATCCACTTCCTCCGCGAGATCGTAGACGCGGTGCGGCGGGCGCCCTTCTGACCCGCTGACGACCGCGGGGAACCTTCCGCTGCGGTCGCGGTCAGAGTCGGTGATAGATGTTGAACGTACGGAGGCGATGACGATGGCCCAGCAGACACAACCCCCGCGCGGAGGAAAGCCCGGCGCGATGACCCAGGCGATGGCCGCCCAGAAGGTGGCCAGCGGTCCGAAGGTGCTTCGCATCGGCGTGATGCAGGGCACCCGGATGTCCGAGGAGCGGATCATCCGCGACCGCGCGTCGGTCAGCGTGGGCACCACCGAGCGCAACACCTTTACCGTGGCTTCCTCGGAGCTCCCATCGAGCTTCGAACTGTTCACGATGGCGGGCGGTCAGTACCAGCTCAACTTCACCGACAAGATGGAGGGGCAGCTCGCGCTCGCGGAGGGCATCAA
>CAIOSS010000992.1 GCA_903860995.1 uncultured delta proteobacterium
ATCGAGGGCGCCCGCAGCGAGGTGATCGCGCGCGACGGCGAGGTCATCCCGGTGCTGCTCTCCGCCGCCACGCTGCACGCCGAGGGCCCCGGCGCGGGCATCGTGGTGATCTTCTCCGACCAGCGCGAGCGCCTGCGCATCGAGGAGCGCCTCGCGCGGGTGCAGTCCGAGCTCGGGCGCACCGAGCAGCAGTCGATGATCGCGGAGCTCTCCGGGGCCGCGGCGCACGAGCTCAACCAGCCGCTCACGGCCATCCAGGGCCACGCCGAGCTCATCAAGCGGCGCGCGGGCGAAGACGCCGCCATGACCCGGAGCGCGGAGGTCATCCTCCGGGAGGCGGGGCGCATGGCGGACATCGTCCGGCGGCTGGGCCAGGTCTCGCGCTTCGAGACGAAGCCCTACGTGGGCAGCGCGAAGATCCTCGACCTCGAGCGCTCGGCCCCGGAGAGCGGTCGGCCGCCGTCGACGGAGTGATCCCTTGCCCGCGGGCGCCGCTCGCTGTACGACTGCGCGGCTTTCGACCGTATGAGCCCCCGCAGCGGGTCGTCCGCGCTTGAGGAGACCGAACAATGGCACGAGTAACCGTTGAAGACTGCCTGGACAACGAGGACAACCGCTTCGCGCTGGTGATCCTCGCCTCCAACCGCACCCGCCAGATCATGAAGGGCGCGAAGGTCCAGCTCGAGGCGCACAAGTTCAAGAACAAGCCGGCCGTGCTCGCGCTGCGCGAGATCGCCGCGGGCCGCGTGCGCTACGATCGTCCTTCGCGCGAGGCCGTCGACACGTACATCGAAGAGCTCAAGCAGCGCTTCGGCTGATCGGCCTTCTGGGCGGCGTAGCGCCGCACCAGGGTCTTGGTCACGTCGCCCAGCGCCGACGCCTCCGCCAGCACCTCCACGAAGTCCCCGAACTTCTCCCCCAACTCGACGAGCACCACGGGCGCCTCGGTGCCCACCCGCTGCGCCTCCGCCGCCGCCCCGCGGTAGGCGAAGCGCCCGACCTCCGTGAAGTACCCGACCTCGTCGGGCGCCGCGAAGAGCCCCGACCGGGCCAGCGCCGCGTCCCCAGCGGCGCAGAGCGCGTGCATCCGTGCGCCGTCCTCGGAGTCCAGCGCCGCGTCGAGCATCCACACGAGCGGGCGCTCCAGCAGCGCGGCGCCGTCGGTGCCCGCGCAGGCCACCAGCAGGTCGGTGACGTACTCCGTGGTCTCGCTTCGGCCCCTAACCCCCCGGCGACGCATCGCCTCGAGCACCATCCCCTGGAAGAACCCCCGCAGGTCTGCGCACGCCTCGATCGCCATCCAGTGATCTCCTTCGCAGGGCCGGCGACCCACCCGGAAGCCCGTCCGAGACGAGCGGCGATCGCACGGCGGATACCGCCCGAGTATGGGCCGCGCCCGTCGAAGCCCGCACGATTCTGTCGGGCGCCGTCATCCCCCACCCGACGCTCCAGGACTGAGCCTCGCCGGGCGCCCGCACGGCGCTGGCAGTCGGATCACCCGAGTGCTGATCCAGCGGAATCGTTCATGTTCATGGCGATGAGATGATGCGGGGGAGACCCTTGACACCCCCGGATCGGAGTCTATGTTGCGCGCCGCTCCTGGCAGTCGAAGCCGGTGAGTGCCAGAAATCGTCCCTGCCTTCGGGTGGGCGGGCGCTGGCACCGATCCGTCCTTCGGCGGTCTCAGGAGGAAGAGCTTCGGCCCGGCAGCATTCGCGCGCCGAGGTCGGTAGATCAACTCCGCTCACACCAACCCAACGATCCGAGGAGAGAACATCATGAAGATTCGTCCACTGCAGGACCGCATCCTGGTCAAGCGCCTTGAGGCCGAGATGAAGACCAAGGGCGGGATCATTATCCCCGACTCCGCCAAGGAGAAGCCCATCGAGGGCCAGGTCATCGCGGTCGGCGCGGGCAAGGTCGGCGACGACGGCAAGCTCCGCCCCGTCGAGGTCAAGGCCGGCGACAAGATCCTGTTCGGCAAGTACTCGGGCACCGAGGTGAAGATCGACGACGTCGAGCACCTGATCATCCGCGAGGAAGACGTCCTCGGCGTGATCACCACCGACTGATCCGTCTCTTCACGCCTCACCAGTCTCTAGAAAACCTCACAAGGAGAATCCCAGATGGCCGCCAAGGAAATCGTCTACACCGAAACCGCCCGCAAGCTCGTGCTCCAGGGCGTCGACGCCCTCGCCAACGCCGTCAAGGTCACCCTCGGCCCCAAGGGTCGCAACGTGGTGATCGAGAAGTCCTTCGGGTCCCCCGTGGTGACCAAGGACGGCGTCACCGTCGCCAAGGAGATCGAGCTCGAGAACCGCTTCGAGAACATGGGCGCCCAGATGGTGCGCGAAGTGGCCTCGAAGACCGCCGATCAGGCCGGTGACGGCACCACCACCGCCACCGTGCTGGCTCAGGCCATCGTCCGCGAAGGCGTCAAGGCCGTGGCCGCCGGCCTCAACCCGATGGACCTCAAGCGCGGTATCGACATCGCGGTCGGCAAGGTCGTCGAGAACCTCAAGTCGCGCTCGACCCCGGTTGCGGGCACCGCTGAGATCGCGCAGGTCGGCATCATCTC
>CAIOSS010000993.1 GCA_903860995.1 uncultured delta proteobacterium
CCCTCGCCGCCACCGCCGCTACGCAGCTCACCGCGATGGTCGCCGCGCAGCCCGACGCGGCCTCGGAGATCGCCCCGGTGCAGGCGCAGCTCGCCACCATCCGTCAGGTGGCCAGCGTTGCCCACGACTGCAACGACGGCGACCTTGCGTGCTACCGCGAGTGCCTCGGCAGCCCCGAGAAGAACGTCGTCCGCAAGGCCGCCTACATGATCGCGTGGACCGGCGGGGCCAACCCCGCCGCGCGCCAGGCCCTGCTGGCGCAGGCCGCCAACCCCGACCTCCTGGTGCGGCGCTCCATCCACGTCGCCATCGACGCACTCTCCCCGCACGGCTGCCCGGAGTGCATCACCCGCCTCGAGCAGGTGGTCACGAGCGAGCGGGGCCAGGAGAGCAAGTCGCTCCTGCACCTCGAGGCCCAGATGCTCATGGCGCGCCTCCGCGGCCGCACCTGAGTTGCGCGGGGGCCTCCCCGTGGCGTAGGCACCGACGCCCGAACCCCCGACGATGCCCCCCTCCCTCACCGACCCCGCCGACCTCGTCCGCCGATGGCGCCTCCCCCCGGGCGACCTCGACGCCATCGCCGCCGCGTCCGCGCGCTTCCCCCTCAAGGTCTCCGATCACCTCGCGGCGCAGCTCGTGGGCGCCGCGGCAGACGACCCGCGCGCGCGGCAGTTCGTCCCCTCGGCCGACGAGCTCGTCGAGCGCGAGGGCTTCGTCAGCGACCCGGTGGGCGACGCGCAGGTGCAGCTCGCCGGCGGCCTGCTGCAGAAGTATCGCGGGCGCGCCCTGGTGGTCGCCACCGCCGCGTGCCCGGTGCACTGCCGCTACTGCTTCCGCCGGGAGTACCCCTACGGCGACGCGAGCGCCGTCAACCACTGGCCCGCCGTGCTCGACGCCCTGCGCGCCGACCCCACCGTGGTCGAGGTGATCCTGAGCGGCGGCGACCCGCTCTCGCTCCCCAACGCCACCCTCGCCCGTTTTGTGCGCGACCTCGAGGGCATCCCAAGCCTTACCCGCCTGCGTATCCACACCCGCTTCCCGACCACCTCGCCCGCGCGGGTCGACGACGAGCTCTGCGCCCTGCTCGCGGAGACCCGCTTCGCGCCCGCGGTCGTGGTGCTGCACGTCAACCACGCGGCCGAGCTCGACGAGGTGGTGCGCCCCGCGGTGCGCCGCCTGCGCGCCACCGGCGCGGTGCTGCTGAGCCAGTCGGTGCTGCTGCGCGGGGTCAACGACTCGGCCGACGCGCTCGCCGCGCTGAGCGAGGCCCTCGGCGCCCTCGGGGTGGTGCCGTACTACCTCCACCTGCTCGACCGGGTGCGGGGCGCCGGGCACTTCGAGGTGCCCGAGGCCGAGGGCGTCGCGTTGGTGCGCGCCCTCACCGACCGCCTGCCTGGCTACCTCGTGCCCAGGCTCGTGCGCGAGGTCATCGGCGCGGCGGCCAAGACCGCCATCACCGGCTGAGACCGGGGAGGAGACACCCGCGTTGGACACCAGCGAGTTCGTCACCGTCGACGTCGAGGCGGGCCCCGCCCACGAGGACGGGCTCTCGATGCGCTTCAAGCGCACCGCGGAGTCGCGCCCGGTGCGCGGGCTCATCCACGAGTCCGAAGACGGCGTCGGGGGCTGGTGGGACGTGCGGGCCGCCGACTCGCCCGACGGGGAGCGCACCCGCGAGGCGCGGGCGGTGCAGGTCGACGACTCCAGCGACGGGCTCTGCTGGCTCATCGTGGGCGGGGCCCACGGCCTCGTGCTGACCCACCGGGAGCGCGGGGTCACCGAGCGGGTGCCGTACCTCCTGCTCTCGCTCCGCACCTCGCTCGAGTAGGGGCGTCGGTCGGTTTCCAGGGAATTTGATCCCCCGCCGGAGGGGACCGCGGGCTTAGAGTCCGCGCCGTGGCTGGACGTGACGACGCACGCGGTGAGGCGCTCGAGGAGTTCCTGTCGAAGACGCTGCTGGTCCGGGAGTGCGATGCAGCGGTGATCGCGAAGGTGACGACGCACCTCATGATCAGCGAGCACCCACCCGGCGCGACGCTCGTGCGGGCCGGCGCGGCCGCAGACGGCATCTCGATCCTGCGCCGCGACCGCGCGACGGCCTCGCTGGTGCACGCGACCACCGGCGCGAGCACCCGGCTGGAGACCATCAGCGCGGGCGACCACTTCGGCGATGCGCGCGCCCACCCCGGGGCTCGGCGTCGACGGCCCGCGGCGGCCCGCGCCCGTCCCGGCGGCGGCGGAGGCGTTCCAGTCGGTCCGGCACAACGCGACGTACCTGATGGCCAGGAAGGTTCTCGGGACGAGCGAGGCGCTCATGGCGGTCGCGGGATGAGAGCAGTGGGAGCGTAGTCGGTGGACAACCCGATCGTCATCGCGGTGATGCTGGCATTGGCGGTGGGCCTCGTCGTGCTGCTGAAGAGGCAGCGCTCGGCGGCAGCGTACGAGAAGGCCGGGATGCCCGATCAGGCGAAGGAGCTGCGCGCCGCGGAGAAGGCCGGGGCGGAGAAGGCCGAGGAGGGCGACCCCAAGGCTAGGGCGCGCGCGGCCGAGGAGCGCTTCATTGCGCTGCGAGCGAAGGTCGGCGGCGACGCGGGGCGGGCCTTCGAGGTGCAGCAGGAGGCGCAGCGCGCGGCGGAGGAGCTCATCGCGGTGGGCGAGGTGGCCCGCGCGGCCGACCTCTACCGCGACGCCGACATGATCGACGAGGCGGTGCACCTCTACGTGAACGTGCTCGGCATGCCCGGGACCGCGGCGCCGCTGGTGGCGGCCCGCGGGTTCCATGAGCGCGCGGCGGAGCTGCACGAGATGGCCGGCGAGAAGGAGCGCGCGGCGATGACCTGGGCCGACCTCGCGCGCAAGGCGAAGGACCCGGACCGGATGCTCGACCGGGTGGAGGCGCTCTCGCTGGTGGTGGCGAAGGCGGTGCTGCGCGAGCTCACGCGCGCGAAGGTGCTCACCAAGGCGACGGCGCCGCTGCACTACCGCTACGGGACTGTGCTGGAGCGCGACGGCGAGGTCGACCGGGCGATCGAGGTGTTCCAGGCGATGCAGGGCTCGGTGGGCAACTACCGGGACATCGAGCAGCGCGTGCGGCGGCTCGCGCGCGGCGAGGGCGTCTCGATGAAGGCGCCTGGGGTGCCGCGGGACCTGCTCAAGACCTCCCAGGGAACCTTCGCGGTCGCCTCGCCGGCCGACGCGGGTGTCGGGGTCGACGACGCGTCGCGGATGGTGCGCGAGGCCGCCAAAGCCGCCGCCGCGCGGGCCCGCAAGGCCAGCAGCCTGCCGCCGCCGCCCGACCCGAAGGCCGTGGCGAAGGCGCTGCCGCAGGTGGTGCACATCACGCAGGTGGTGATCAAGGGCCGG
>CAIOSS010000994.1 GCA_903860995.1 uncultured delta proteobacterium
CATGGAGAGGGGCGCGCGGCAGCGGGGGTGAGGTCTGCGCGAGCTTCGACGCATGGCCCGCAATCGCGGAGGGCCACGGAGGGCCACGGAGGGCCTTGCGCGGCAGAATTCCTCTGTACCTTCCATCGGCCACCCAGCCGAAAAGCCGAAATGGATTCTCTCGAATCGACAACGCCCTGACGGTCCAATCATCGGGAAAACACGCCCTTGCGATCGGCGGTGTCAGGATGTCAGAGCCTCTCATCCCCGCCTCCTCATTGAGCTAAACAGGTACGACGGATCGTGGTGAACAACCCATCCCGGCAGCGACGGAGGCGTCGGTGGACTCCGGCGCCGAGAGGGAGGCGAGCGCCGCGGCCTCCGAGACGTCGGGCTCGAACGTGCGGTGCGAGTAGAGAAACGGCGGGCGCAACGCCCAGGACACGTCGCACGCGGCGCCGCACACACTACGCTGAAATCGGGGAAGGGCGATCATGCGGCGTCCGCTGAAAGCGGCGCGGGCGGCGACACGTGGACCCCGGGGCGGCGCTCTCCTGCGCGCGACGACGGCCGTCGGCCCTCTCTCCCCGCACCCGCAGCGCTCGTGGCCCGCTCCGGCTGATGGCGGCCGAGATCAGACGGCGGCGGCGATCTCCTCGGAGACCTTCCAGAGCCGGGCCGCGAGCGCGGTGTCGTTGGCGTCGGCGCGCGGCTTCGCGACGTTGCAGTCGGCGAAGTACTCGCCGGTCACGGTCGAGAGCGTCGGGTGCGTGGCCACGTAGACCTGCGTCGCCGCGCCCTGCGGCACGCTCTTCAGCGCGAGCGGACCCAGCAGCCCGAATGCCACGTTGGCGATGGGGTTCATGTGCCGCCCGAGGTTCGTGCGGATGACACCCGGATGCACCGCGTTGGCCGTTCGCTTCGTGCCAGCGAAGCGGCGAGAGAGATCCTTCGCGAAGAGCAGGTTGGCGAGCTTGGCCTGGCCGTAGTTCGCCCAGCTCGAGTAGCCCTTCCGGCCGTCGAGGTTGTCGAACTGGATGCCCTCCTTCGGCGCGTTGCGGTGCGCCGTGCTGCTCAGCATCACCACGCGCCCGGCGTCGGTGAGCTGGTCGAGCAGCCCCGTCACGAGGAGGAAGTGGCCGATGTGGTTGGTGAAGAACTGGAGCTCGTAGCCGTGCGCGCTCTCGAGCTTCGGCAGCGCCATGATGCCCGCGTTGGCGATGATGGCGTCGAGCCGGAGGCCCTGCGCGCGCACCGCAGCGACGCAGGCGCGCACGCTGGCCGGGTCGGAGAGCTCGCACGCGAAGTGAACTGTCTCGCCGGCCACGGAGTCACCCGCGGCCTTCGCCTTCTCGACGGTGCGCGCGGCGCACGCCACCCGGGCTCCGCGCAGCGCCAGCACCCGCACCGTCTCGAGGCCGAGGCCCGAGTTGCAGCCCGTGACGAGGATGGTCTTCCCCGCGAGCGAGAGACCCGCGGTCACCTGCTCGGCGGTGGTGCCGTAGCCGAAGCCGCTGGGACCGTTGGAGGTGAGGTGTTCGTAGAGCGACATGGGGGTGATCTCCGCGCGGAAGGGTTGGATGAGCGATGGGGCCGACTGTGGGTCGACGCAAGCCGGGTGCAACTCGGTGCGCGCAGGGCTGCTGCCGGTCGGCGACGGTGGCATCTCGGCCGACGCCGCGGCCCTCGACGCGCCCTCGGCGCCCTCCTGGGCGGCTCGACCGCGGTCAACACGTACAGCGCCGGCGCCCGGCGCTGATGCCAGGGGCGCGCCGTCGATGCGCGCGACCCGGCGCAGGTCGACGAGCTCCTCGCGTGGGCCGAGGACGTCGCAGCGTCCGCCGGGAGCCTGTGCGGAGTCGTCCACGCGGTAGGCTCGATCCTGCGGAAAGCGGGTCACCGAACAACCGACGCGGAGTGGGCAGAGGTCATCGCCCAGAACCTCACATCGGCCTTCGAC
>CAIOSS010000995.1 GCA_903860995.1 uncultured delta proteobacterium
AGTGCGGGCTCCCGCACCGCTACGCCTCGGCCGACGGCCCGGCGCCCCCGCACGTCCGCTGGATCGACGAGCAGTGGGATGCCGCCGCGCTCACCCTCGGCGGCGGCGCGGGCGGGGTGCTGGTGCTCGACGAGGTGCAGAAGGTGCCCCGCTGGAGCGAAGCCGTGAAGGCGCGCTGGGACGACGACACGCGCCACGGTCGGGATCTGCGGGTGGTGATCCTCGGGTCCGCGCCGCTGTTGGTGCAGCAGGGGCTCACCGAGAGCCTCGCGGGCCGCTTCGAGCTGTTGCGGGTGCCCCACTGGTCGTTCTCCGAGATGCAGGAGGCGTTCGGCTGGGGCCTCGACGACTACGTGTGCTTCGGCGGATACCCGGGCGCGGCGGGGTTGATCGCCGAACCGGCGCGATGGGCGGCCTACGTTCGCGACGCCCTGGTCGAGACCACGCTCTCGCGCGATGTGCTGTTGATGAGCCGCATCGACAAGCCAGCCCTGCTCCGCCAGCTCTTCGACCTCGCGTGCGCCTACTCCAGCCGGGAGCTGAGCTACACCAAGATGCTCGGCCAGCTGCAGGACGCCGGAAACACCACGACGCTCGCCCACTACCTCGACCTGCTCGCGGGGGCGGGCATCGTGAAGGGGCTCCCGAAGTATGCCGGGGACGTCGCGCGGCGGCGGGCCTCCAGCCCCAAGCTGTGCGTGCTCAACACCGCCCTCGTCACGTCGCGCGCCGGAACCTCCCCCGAGCGCCTCCGCGCCGACCCGGAGGCGTGGGGACGCCTGGTGGAGAGCGCGGTCGGCGCCCACCTGCTCAACACCGCCGCCCTCGACGGCATCGAGGTGGCGTACTGGCGCGAGGGGGCCGCCGAGGTCGACTTCGTGCTGCACGCCGGCGGACGCATCACCGCGATCGAGGTGAAGTCCGCCCTCTCGACCCCTCCGGCGGGACTGCGCGCCTTTCAGCGGCAGTTTCCGAAAGCGCGCACGTTGCTGGTGGGCCCCGGCGCGGGTGTGTCCCTCGAACTCTTCCTCTCCCGACCTGCCGCCGAATGGCTTCAATGACCCTCCACCACGAGATCGCCTTCGAGTCCGAGATCTGCGCCCACCTCGCCGCGCACGGCTGGCTCTACGCCGACGGCGACGCCGCCCGCTACGATCGCGGCCGCGCGCTCTTCCCCACCGACGTGCTCGCCTGGGTGCAGTCCACGCAGCCGCAGGCCAGCAAGACCGATGGCTCTTCCTGCGATCGGTGCCGTGGGCTCCAGCCCGCCGCTTCCATTTTCCTGCTCCGAACCCGCTCGCCGCTCGTGTAGCGTTTCGTCGCAGAAGGGGCACCCCATCGATGCGCAAAATTCCGCTCGAAAGTTCGCTGCTGACCTAACCTCGACGAGCTCGAATTCACCGAGGCGGCGCTCGTCGCCGACGAGCACGCCGCCGACCTCGCGTCGGCCTTCGCGGAGGAGGTCACCGCGTGGACGGACGTCTTCCAGCGCGAGCGCACCGCGCGGCGGGCGGTGACCCGCGCCGAGGCCGTGCTCGTCGTGCGCAACGCGCAGCTCGACACGGTCACGCTGCGCTTCGGCGCGCAGGCCCTCGTCGAAGCCAACCGCGATCGCAGCAGCAAGGCGTTCACGAGGTTCTTCCCGACGGCGCCGTCGAGCTTCGTGCGCGGCAACCTTCGCAAGCAGTGCGAGCGCACCCGCGACGTCATCGTGCCGGAGATCGAGAAGTCCCCGGCGGCGTCGCCGCTCCTCGCCTACGCCGAAGCGCTTGCCGGCGGCGCGAAGGCCGCACTCGCCGCGTTGGCCGCTCGCGCGAAGGCCAAGGGTGCGCTCGCGGGCGAGGCCAACGACGTCCTCGAATGGAAGGAAGGCATCAACCTGCTGCGCACCACCACGCACGCCGAGCTGATCAAGCGAGCGGCCGAGCAGTCGCTCGGACGAACGTGGCCCCAGGACTTCTTCCGCCAGGCCGGTGACGCGGCCGCCGCCGACGGCGAGGCGCCCGCGCCGGAGCCGAAGCCCGCGCCCGTGGGCTGATCCGCCCCAGTGCGTGAAGACCCGCCCACAGGGTCTGTCCGCGCCTCTCCGACCAATCAAAGACGCTCGAACGGGGTCTGCGCGATGCCCTGCACGCCGCGCGACCGACGCGACCGCGTCCGACCGTCCCACCGCGAGACGGTGAAGTGGCGGGAGCAGCGTCTGCGAGCGGGACTTCACCCTCCCGAAGCGACGGCGACCGACCCTGTACGGCCGCCGTCGAGGCCGTGAAGCGCCCGATCAACCGCTGCGCCCGTTTGCGTGGCCGGTGCCACGTTCGCTTTCCAGCGCGCATCCCAGGCGGCGAGGTCCCCATCCCGCAGGCCCTGCGCTCCCCGGTCGGAGCTACAGGAACGGGGCGGGCGACGAAGCGACTCGCCGCGACCCCGCAGGGCACCCGACCCGCCGTTCGCGGCGGGAGGCGCCCGATGGCTGCCCGACGGAGGTGTCGATGCGCGGCTCGCGGGGACTCAAGCCTGCGGGAGCGGCTTACCCGTGTTCTCGGTGAAGTTCCAATGCATCTTCGTCATCATGACAAAGAAGAGGTTCATCGCGAACCCGGCCATGCACAGCGCCTGCAGGGTCAGCACGCCGCTCGACGCCTCGCCGGGGAGCGTGGCGTGTCGGATCGACAGGCCCAGGGCGATCAGGCCGAAGCAGAGCGCCGTCTGGAAGTTGCCGGCGACGAACGGCACGTTGAGCGCCATCTTGAACGGGGGCCGGGTGACGAGCTCCAAGAGCATCATCCCCGCGTTGGCCAGGAGCACGCCGAACAGGAGCGCGGACAGCACGTAGATCCACGCCGCAGGTCCCTCGAAGCGGGTGGCGCACTGCCCGGCGTCCAGCACACAACCCCCCGCCAGGTAGGCGAGCCCTCCCCCGATGGCCAGGAACGTGACTCCGGTGAGGATGCGCATCACGAGCAATTGTTTGGGCGAAATCTTGTCGAAGGGCATGAGGTAGGCTCCAGGACCTGCAGATAGCATAGCGATCGATATTCTAACATAGCGGAGCGTTCGATCCGTTATGCTCTTCACGGAGGTAAGGTGGGCCGGCGGAAGACGTACGAACGGGATGACGTCACGGAGAGGGCCATGCGCCTGTTCTGGGAGCGGGGCTACCACGCCACTTCCACGCGCGACCTGACGGAGGCGATGGGCCTGAACCCGGGCGCGCTCTACGCGGAGTTCGGGAGCAAGGAAGGGCTGTACCTCGAGGCGGTCCGGCGCTACGAGGGCACGGTGGTCCCGGGGCACTTCGCGACGCTCGAGGCCCCCGGCGCGTCGCTCGAACAGATCGGGGCCGTGCTGAACTTCATGGGCGGCATCGGCGCCTACGACGGATCGCACCTCGGCTGCCTCCTGTGCAACGCGGGCATCGAGCTGGCCCCGACCCTGGAGCAGAGCGAGGCCTCCACGGCGCGGTTCCTCGACCGCCTGACGCGCGCGTTCGGGCACGCCCTGGAGAACGCGCGCGCGAGCGGCCGCCTCGTGGAGGACGCGCCCGTGGACGAGCTGGCGCGCTTCTTCCCCACGGTGCTCATGGGGATCTTCCTCCTGGCGAGGGCGAGGGTGGATGCGGCCGTGATGCGGGCCGCGGCAGACCAGGCGCTCGCACGCCTCGCGTCGGTGACCGCGCGGGGACGAGGGGGGCTGGCGCCGGTCGCTTGACCGCCCCGGATCGCGCCCGGCGCCGGAAGGGCGGTTCGCCCCTCCATCGTGGATGGGGCGGAGGGGCGCTGGCCGTCGCGTTGCTGGAAGGCGCAGACCGCCGCCCCGCACCACCCCCCAAAACGTCGAAGAGCCGCCCGAAGGCGGCTCTTCCAGGTTGGTGATCCCAAAGGGATTTGAGGGGAGTGGTGTGGGTCGCGACCACCGCCGACGGGGCCGGCAGCGTGGCGCTGCTCTCGCCGGTGGGGGCCAGCGCGTGGCTGCGCGCGCGCGGCGACACCAAGGGCTCCGCGCGGGTGTCCGGCACGGCCACGCCGGGGTCGGCCTGGGCCGTGGGCGTCGGCGCCAGCGGTCACGCGGTGTGGTCGCTCGCGATGACGCCGATTCTCACGCGCGGCGCCTGAGCGCCGCTCACCCGCGTCGGCGCGGGGCGGGTCGAGATCGGTCCGGCGGCGTGCTATGCCGCGCTCGCAATGATCGAGCGCGCGGTCTTTGGTTGCCGCGAGTGCGGGGCCCGCTGGACGCAACCACTGCGACCGCTGCCGTCGTGGCTCGAGCGAGCCGCGTCCGCCTGCGCCGAGACACCGGAGGGGACGTACGTCGAGCGGCCCGATCACCGGGCGCGGCCTGAGCACGCGATCGCCCTCCACCCGGTCGACGTGCGCGGCCTCCGGCGACACGAAGACACCTCGCGCAGCACCGGGTGCTGCGGCGTCGGCTTCCGCCCGGGCAAGCCCAACCTCCGCTGCGCGGGGTGCGGTCACGAGGCTGCGTATGAGCTGACCGACGGCGATCACGTTCCGCATGCGATCTTCGTCGGGGGGGCGCCGCTCGAGACCTTCGCGTGCGACGAGCCGGACGCTGCGACCCTGCGTGAGCGCCTCGCGGCGCGGGGCCCGGGCGACGACGCGGGCGAAGACCCCGCGTACGACGCGCTGCTCGCGCGATGGCAGGTGGACCCGGAGCGCGTGTGGGACGACGACCCGCCGCGCGCCGAGCGCTTCGCGGCGCTCGAGACCTTCGGCGTGCGGGTCGCGGGTCGGTCGGTGCGCCTCGGGTTGGACGGCCTCTGGGTGCGCCCCGCGTGGCCCGCGGCCGAGCGCGACCGCGTGCTCGCCCTCGGCGCCCCACCTCGCGGGCGCGACGACGTGCCGGTGTACTGGTGGGCCGATGTTCCGCTGCCGGGCGCGGCGCCCGACCGGCACGAGTGGCATCAGTGGTCGATCGGCGGCAAGGTGTGCGTGCTGTGGCGGCGAAGCCGGGTGGGTTCGCCCGCGCCCGAGCCGGCGGTCGCGTGGCGCCTGCCTCTCGCGCAGTGGGAGCGCGCCTGGCGCGCGGCGCTCGACCGGTGAGCACGGCCGCGCGAGCCCGCCCCGAGCGGGCAGCCGCTCACACCGTCAGCGCGGCGTCGATGAGGTAGACGTCCGGAACGATCCGCCGCAGGCGACCGCGAGACACCGGCCGCCGCGCGTCGTGCGCCGCCTCGTCGCGGGTGGTCTTCGTGTCGTCGCCGGTCCGGGCCGTGAGCTCCGCCCGCAGCGCGTCGGCCGCGCCCGCCTCGCCGAGC
>CAIOSS010000996.1 GCA_903860995.1 uncultured delta proteobacterium
CCAGCGCAACACCCGGGCGGTGGTGCTCACCGACGAGGGCAGGGCCCTCTACGACCGGGTGCGCCCGGCGCTCATCGCGCTGGGCGACGCCGAGAGCGCCGTCCGCTCGCTGCACGAACGCCCCGCCGGGACGCTCCGGTTGACGGCGCCGCCCCTGGTCGCAGAGCTGCTCCTGGCGGCGCCGCTGGCGGCGTACGCGCGGCGCTACCCGGAGGTGCGGGTGTCGCTGCACCTCGACGACGAAGTGGTGTCTCTGGTCGACCGGGGCTTCGACTGCGCGGTGCGGGCGGGCCGCCTCGCGGACTCCTCGCTGGTGGCGCGGCTGCTCGGCCGCGGAATCCAGCGGGTGTACGCCTCGCCGGACTACCTCCGCGCCCGCGGCGAGCCGGTGCGCCCGGCGGACCTGCGTGGGCACGACGCGCTGGTGTTCTCGGGTCGCAGGCTGGCCGAGCGCTGGGCCTTCACCGCGCGCGGGCGGAAGACGACGGTGACGGTGCGCGCCCGGGTGGCGGCCAACAGCCTCTCGGTGGTGCGCGACCTGGCCTGCGCGGGCCTCGGGGTGGCGATGCTGCCGACCTTCCTCGGCGTCGACGCGATGCGCCGCGGCGAGCTGCGCGAGGTGCTGGGCGCCTACGAGGCCCCGCGCGGGGCCATGTCCGTGGTGTATCCGAGCGGGCGCCACCTCGCCTCGCGCACCCGGAGCCTTCATCGATGTGTTGACGGAGCACTTCGCCACCGCCCCACTGGACGGGTGAGGCGGGCGCCACCGACGGCGCCGCGACACAGGTGCCAGGGCGGCAGTCCGACCCCCGCGCCGCGAGGGCCTCGCAGCGACACGCCCGTGGATGCGCTCCACCGGGGGTTTGGCCGTGCTGGAATCGTCCGGGTCAAGCATGCGTCGCGACGCCTCGTCTGCGGACCTTTCCAGGCGGAGAATGTGCGACGGATTTTTGCTGAGAGCTCCGACGCTCTGATAACCGCCGGACCCATGGGTACCTCAGCCCGCGCGCTCGCTCGCAGTCCGCGAATCTCCAACGCCCCGACGTCGCTCCGCCCTCCTCAGGCGCCGTCCGTGGTTGGGCCCTTCGACCTCGTGACCCGCATCGGCGGTGGCACCATGGCGTCGGTGCACCTTGCCCGTCACCGGCAGCTGCCGGAGATCGTCGTGGCGCTGCGCCGGATGCACCCGCACCTCGCGGTCGACGAGAGCTTCGCGCCGATGTTCATCGACGAGGCGCGCATCATGACCTCGCTGCGCCACCCCAACGCCGTGTCCCTCTTCGAGGGCGCGAGCGAGGGCGCCGAGCTCTACACCGCGATGGAGTACATCCAGGGCGACTCGCTCGCCGCCGTGCAGCAGACCGCCACGGCGCTGCGCCGCGTGCTCCCGACCAGCGTCGTGGTGCGCGTGCTCGCAGACGCCCTCGAGGGCCTGCACGCCGCCCACGAGCTGCTCACGGAGAAGGGCCTGCCCATGGCCGTGGTGCACCGCGACGTGTCGCCGCAGCACATCCTCGTCGGCGTCGACGGCGTCGCCCGCATCTCGGGCTTCGGCAGCGCACGCGCCGAGGGCCGCCTGGCCTTCACGTCCCCGGGCATGCTCAAGGGCAAGCTCGCGTACATGGCCCCGGAGGTCATCCAGGCGCAGCGCTACGACCGCCGCGCCGACGTCTTCTCCGCGGGCGTGGTGCTCTGGGAGGCGCTCACCCTCCAGCGGCTCTTCCCGTCGCGCACGGGCTTCAACGAGGCCCGGCTGCGGGCCCGCGAGGCCGCCCTCGACCTGTCGTCCGTGCGCGGCGACCTGCCCGGCGACCTCTGCACGGTCGTGATGCGCGCGCTCGCCATCGACCCGGCGGAGCGCTTCGCCACGGCGAAGGACTTCGCGGCGGCGCTGCGCGAGGCGTCCCCGTCGCGCCTCGCCACCAACGACGAGCTCGGCGCCTTCATGGAGTCCGTGGCGCGCACCCGCATCGCGCGCGAGCGCTCGGCGCTGCGGGCGACGGACCCGGCGGCGACCCGCGAGTCCTTCGACGTGATGCCCGCGAACATGATGCCCGAGCGGGCGAGCGCCCCGGCGGCGAGCGCCGAGCCGGAGAGGCGCAGCGCGCTGGCGAGCGACTCGGGCGTGCGGGCGGTGCAGCGCAAGAGCATCCTGCGCGCCCCGACGCTTCCGCCCCAGGGCTTCCTCGGCTTCGTCGAGCCGCAGGTGTCCGCCGAGGCGGTCGCGCCGCGCGGCTGGCGCGTCGAGGACGTTCCCGCCGCGGCGGTACCCGACGGGGCGAAGAAGCACGACGCCGACGTGGTGCTGGAGGCCGCGACGACGCTGGAGATGCCCGACCCCTGCGAGCTGCCCACGCGGAAGTGGACGCCCCTCGCGGCGCCGCCGCCCGCGCGGGCAGCCGCGCCCGCGAAGGCCCGGCGGTGGGCCCTCTGGGCCACGGCCTCGGCGCTCGCGCTCGGCGTCGGCATCGCGGCGGGCTCGGCGGTGGCGGACGTGATCTTGCGGTGAACCTCCGGCGCCACCCCGGGGGGTGTGGCGCCGACGGGTTCGGGGGGGTCTAGCGGAGGCCGGTGCAGTTCTGGGTGGCGCCGGTGACGGTGGTGCGGAAGAGCACGCCCGCGACGCCGCCGAAGCCCTCGCGGAACGCGGTGCCCGTGCACATCGCCCGGGGTGAGACCTCGTTGGCGCGGAAGCTCGTCTGGCCCATCGGCTCCCAGAGGGAGAAGAGCTCCTCGTCGCGCACCTCGAGGCGGAAGCTGCTCGTCGCGAGGGCCGCGCAGGGCACCTCGACGAAGGCGTTGCTCCAGGTGGCGCCGGCGCGCGGGGCCTCCCACGAGTCGTTCTCGGTGGAGGTGGTCCAGCGCGGCGAGACCGCCGTGTCCGGCGAGTGCATCAGCGCAAACATGTCCGGGCCCTCCCAGCGCCCGAGGAACCAGTTCGCCCCCGCCCCGCACTGCGTCGCCACCACGTTGCGGAAGGCGTCGCCCACCACACGATCGGCGGTGTCGCCGACGTCCATCCGGATGCCGTTGAGCTGGTCGCGCAGCACCTCGCGCACCCGGTCGGCGCTGGCGCCGCAGACGAAGTTCGTGATCCCGGGGATGCCGTCCCAGCCGTTGCCGTCCGGGCGCCGCGGGGTCGCGAAGACCCGCGTCACCTGGAGGCGCAGCGTTCCGCCCGCCGGGCAGGCCCGCGCCACGTCCGCGGGGTTGAAGGTCGTCGGGTTGCCGAAGCCCGGCACGCCCGGACCCTGGGTGCCCGCATCGACGCCCGCGTCGGTGGAGCACTGCGAGCCCAGCCAGGCCCACGAGCCGCAGCTCGCGACCACGCCGTCGGGGCCCGACGAGGTGCCGACGGCGCAGCGGTTGACGCCGGGGCACCAGCCGCACTGAGAGCGCCCGGTGCAGGTCGAGCAGTTGGCGGCGCTCGAACAGGGGTCGCCCGCGTCCACCGTCGGGCCCGCGTCGCGGGGAGCTCCGCCGTCGCCGCTGGTGCACTGGCCGGTGAACCACGCCCACGACCCGCAGGTGGCGGCCATGGTGTTGGGCCCGGTGCCGGTGCCGAGGAGGCAGCGGTTGATGCCGGGGCACCAGCCGCACTGCGAGCGCTGGGTGCACGCGCCGCAGTCCGCGGCCGAGGCGCACGGGTCGGCCGGGGTGCCCGCCTCGGCGCCGCCGTCCGTGGCGGTGGCGGTGCACTGCGACGACAGCCACGACCAGCCGCTCGCGCAGGCCGGGCCCATCGTGGGGGCGTCGCGCCCGCCAGTCTGGCACTGGCCCGAGGCCTGGCAGAACCCGCACGACGCCCGCGCCGTACAGCCGCCGCAGGTGTCCGAGCTGGCGCAGGGGTCGCCCGCGTCGGAGGCCGGACCGGCGTCGACGACAGGGGTGCCCGCGTCGACCGGTGCGCTGCCCGTGTCGGTCGCCGGGCTGCCCGCGTCGACGGTGGGGCAGCGATCGGGCGCGTTCGTCCAGCCCGCGGCGCAGGCGCCGGCGGCGGGCCCGGTCGCGTTGCCGGCGATGCAGGTGCCGGTAGCACCGCACCAGCCGCAGGGGCCGAGGCTCGCGCAGGTGCCGCACTGCGTGACCGCGCCGCAGTTCACCGGCGTGACCGGCATGTCCATCGCAGTCGGGACGTCCGGGGTGGTCCCCGCGTCATCGACCAGGCGCACTTCCTCGCCGTTGGCGCAGCCGAGCGCTGCCAGCGAACTCACCACCATCCAGATCATCCCACGGTTCATAACTACCGGCTGTCGCCGCGAAGCGAAGAGTTGTCAAGGCGGCGCCCGCAGAGGTGGACCGCACCCACGCCCCCGTGGGAGGAAGTCGGGATGGAGCAGTACCGCGTCACCTACGCGCGCCGCGACGAGCTGCAGCGCGACTTCGAGACCCAGATCGCGCGCGGCGGGCTCTACGTCCTGGCGCCGCCGCCTGCCGAGCTGGCCTACGGCGCGCGCTGTGGTCTGGAGATCGTCGCGCCGGACGGGCGCGCGGTGGCCCTGGAGGGCGAGGTGCTCGCGGTCACGCCGGGGCAGGGGATCGCGCTGGC
>CAIOSS010000997.1 GCA_903860995.1 uncultured delta proteobacterium
CCCCGATGTCCCAGCGCTCCCCGATGTCGCAGCGCTCCCCGATGTCGCAGCGCTCCCCGATGTCCCAGCGCTCCCCGATGTCGCAGCGCTCCCCGATGTCGCAGCGCTCCCTGATGTCCCAGCGCCAGAGACCTGTCCGCCCAACGCCTGGGGCCCACGGTGCGAGCGGCGCTGCGACTGCGCCGACGAGCTGTTCTGCAACGGCGTCGAGACTTGTGACCGCGTGCTGGGGTGCCAGCCCGGCACGCCGCCACCGGCCGACGACGGTGACGCGTGTACCATCGACGGCCCTTGCGACGAGGCGCTCCGGGGGTTTTCGCGGCGTCGGGATGACGCCTCGCCGACCTGCGTGCCCTTGCCTGCCGTCCCCCGGCACGACCCGCGCGCTTACACCTACTGGTACTGGCCCGGCAACCACCGTCCCGTAGAGAGCCCCGCCGTGTCGCGGGTCATGCACTTCCTGACCGGCTTCTACGGGATGTCGTTCAACGAGGAGACCGGCGACCTCGTGACACTCGGCCGCCTGTCGCGGTCGCCCTCCGTCGAAGACGCGCTCGTCCGGCCTGTCGCCGATGTCGACGGGCTGGCCGCGGCCCACGTGCGCTTCGAGGCCGGGAGTGGCGTCGCCCTGGCGCGCGCTGATCAGTTCCTGGGCAGCAACGCCAACGTCATCGGACGCTCCCGCCTCGTCGACGGCGGACGCTTCATGAACTGGGTCGAGATCCCCACCGTGCGGTCGTCTGCGGACCCGGCGTACGCCGGCAAGGTCGAGATCGCCTCCATGCCGCGCCACGTGGTCTTCACGCACACGGCCTCGTCGTCGGCGTGGAGCGTAGGCCGGCCTGCGACCGCGACGATCGTGCTGTCCGGGCCGTTCATCGAGGCGCTCCCACGCGCCACATGGCTTGTCCCGGGCCGGGCGCTCCGACTCGTGGACGACGCCGGCGCCGGCTGGGTCTTCGTCACATACGACGTCGCGGGCGCGACCACCCAGATGGCCTACGACGGCTCCACCGTGGCCGTTGCGCGCACTCGCGCGGTGGCTGCGGGCCAGCCGCTCCCGGTGTCGCTGCTGGCATTCCCCGTCGACACGGTCACGCCGACCGAGCTCGCGATGTACCTCGACCCCGCGGCCACGGTGCGAGTCGCCTACACCCTGCTCGATCGGACCGGGGCGCCGCGCTCGGAGCATCCCGTGACATGGGACGAGCGCCTCGGCGCCTTCAACGTGCCGCTGCAGCCGCTCTCGTCCGCAGGCGCGAGCGGATCCCGTCTCGACCTCGACGCCCGCCCCGAGGTGCACAACTGGTACGGTCGCCACCGCATCGTCGTCGACACGCGCGGGGCCGCGGGGGTGGCCGTGCCGTTGGCCATGTCGGGCCCAGAAGGCCTCACCTGGTACATCACCGGCGGCGCGTTCCTGCTTCGGGACGGCGCCGGCGAGCCCGTCGGCATCCCGCTGCAGGTCTCGAAGAACTGGCACCTCGCGCGCGCGTCCAACTGGTACCATCTGTACACCCAAGCCACGTTCGGCCCCGCCCCGAGCACGCTGGAGCTGACCGCCGCGAGCTCGCGATGGGGTGAGACATACGCCGCGTCGCACGCCCAGCTCAGTCTCATCGGGTGGAACGACCAGGCCACCGGTCACTGGGAGGAGTCTGCCCTCGGCGCGTTCGGCGAGAGCATCACCTACGACCCCGACCAGACGGCGAACCGCTCGATGGTCGATGACGTCCGCCCCTTCCTCGTCAACGCGGGGGCGCGGTGGAACTGGACCGGCAACGTCGGCGGTGCGGACTTCCTTCGGTACACCACGGCGGGCGAGCCGACCGTCCTTCGCCGCCTCGCGCGAGTGCGCACCCACCACGCCATGAACGGGCCCAACCTGACGGACGCCGTGTACGCCGGCGTCTCGACCGACGGTCGCATCGAGGGTCGCATCCGCGCCCGGCTCGGGCGCACGGACGACCTCCTGCGCGTGTACTACCAGATCGAGTACCGCTTCCTTCGGGACGTCGAGTACGACCGGCTCGCGTTCTTCCAGATGGCCGCGGACGGCTACGGTGACAACACGTTCACCCGCTACGCGTACGGCAACGAGTCCGGCGCGCTGCTCGACCAGCCCGTGCCGGACCACCGAACCACCGGCTACGCGCGCCCGGAAGACCGCGGCATCCCGCTGCCGGGAGATGCGCCGTGGGTCGCGCTCTACGGGGCGACCCCGGTGCCGGGCGACACGCTCAACGAGCACCTGGCGCAGGTGGGGTTCATCGTCCGCAGCTACGAGGCGAACCTCGGCGGCACGGTCGTCCGGACGCCGCACATCAACGTGCGTCGCACGTACAATCGATTCTCACAGATGGCGTTCGAGCTCGGCCTGCCCGGCGGCGTCGGCTCGCCGTGGTGTGGTGCCCCCTGCGGCGGGCGCACGCGCTTCGTCCCGGCGGGCAGCACGGTGCGGGCCACCATCGAGTACGTGGTTCCGCCCGCCGTCCAGGCGTCCTACTACGGCGCGTCAGCGTTTCTCATCGGGCTGCCCGCCGCGTCATTCAACACCACCGACGTCGTGCGTCAGCTCGCAGTGGCCAATCGACTCTCGGTCCAGGTGCGAACCGGCACACTCCGGCGAACGCAGCCCGTGGAGGTGGACGCCGTGTCGGCCGCCGTCGCCGCCGAGCTCACGTTGTCGGGCGGCAGCGGCTACGTTCCCATGACCTTTCATCGCCTGCCGCGACACGACGGATGGCGCCTCCAGCGGCGGAACGCAGGCTCGTGGGTGATGGTCGACCAGTCGGTATCGGGCAACGACTGGTGGCAGACGAACTACGACGCCGACGACAGCAGCTGGTCGCTGACGTTCAACGTGCCCAACCCGCGGCCTACGGATTACCGTCTGGTGTGGGTCTCGCCCGCTGCGAGACCGTGAGGGGGCTTCGAGGCGCTGCTCGGCGACAGGGCAGAATGGACCCGTGAACTCCCCGGAGGTTCGTCACCTCCTGGCAGTCGCACTCACCGCGGGCTGCGGCCCGAGCGTCACCTTCTCGCCCATCGACCCGGCGCGGGCTTCACGGTTCCGGTGGGCCCGGAAGCGAGCTCCTGGGGCGGCGGAGACCGGCTGGAGGCGCGAGGGACCGCCCGCGGGGACGAAAGGTGCCTCGCGCGATGTCAACGCCCGTTCTGGGTCCTTGCGCCGATCGCGGGCGTTGTCGGGGGGGCATCGGGTGGTCTATGACTTCGCGCCCCGGAAGACTCCGGCGGTGGTTCGGGTTGTGCCCATGCACGGCGACCACCGCGGCGCTCTCCGCGGTCACGGAAGGAACCATTCGATGATCCCCTGGCTGCTCCAGAAGGTGTTTGGCACGAAGCACGAGCGCGAGCTGAAGAAGATCCGCCCGCTGGTGGCCGCCATCAACGACCTGGAGCCGAAGATGCGCGATCTCTCTGACGACGGGCTGCGCGGGAAGACCATCGCGTTCAAGGAGCGCGTGGGCAACGGCGAGCACCTCGACAAGGTGCTGCCCGAGGCCTTCGCGGTGTGCCGCGAGGCGGGGCGCCGGGTGCTCAACATGCGGCACTTCGACGTGCAGCTCATCGGCGGCATCACGCTGCACCGCGGGATGATCGCGGAGATGAAGACCGGCGAGGGCAAGACCCTGGTCGCGACCCTGGCGAGCTACCTCAACGCCCTCGAGGGCAAGGGGGTGCACATCGTGACGGTGAACGACTACCTCGCCACCCGCGACTCGGAGTGGATGGGGCGCATCCACCGCTCGCTCGGCCTCGAGGTGGGCGTGGTGGTCAACAGCCAGAGCGACCGCGAGAAGAAGTCCGCCTACCGCGCGGACATCACCTACGGCCAGAACAACGAGTTCGGCTTCGACTACCTCCGCGACAACATGAAGTTCTCGGTCTACGACTGCGCGCAGCGCGACCTGAACTTCGCCATCATCGACGAGGTCGACTCGATCCTCATCGACGAGGCCCGCACCCCGCTCATCATCTCGGGCCAGGGCGAGACCAGC
>CAIOSS010000998.1 GCA_903860995.1 uncultured delta proteobacterium
ACCTCGCCGACGTGCTCCAGAAGGGCGACCCCATGACGGTCGAGCGCGCGACCGACATCGCCATGCAGATCTGCCGCGCCCTCTCGGCGGCCCACGGGCTGGGCGTGGTGCACCGGGACATGAAGCCCGAGAACGTCTTCCTGCTGCGTAGCAACGAGGGCCGCGAGGTCGTCAAGATCGTCGACTTCGGCATCGCGCAGATGAAGGACTCCGCGGGCGGTGAGAACACCCGCAAGCTCACCCGCACCGGGATGATCTTCGGCACGCCGGAGTACATGTCCCCGGAGCAGGCGTCGGGGAAGCCGATCGACCACCGCGTCGACGTCTACGCCACCGGGGTGATCCTTTACGAGATGTTCGCCGGGCGGGTGCCCTTCGTGGGCGACACCTTCATGGGGGTGCTCACGCAGCACATGTTCGAGGCGCCGCCGCCCATCTCCGAGCTCAACCCCGACTCCAACATCACCCCCGAGTTCTCCGCGGTCATCCACAAGGCCCTCGCGAAGGACCCCAACCAGCGCTACGCGTCGATGGGCGAGTTCTCCGAAGACCTGATGCGGGTCCGCCAGGGCGCCCGCCCTTCGGCCCCGGGCGGCGCCTACTCTGTCGGCAGCGCCCTCCGCGGCCCGACCGCCGCCCCGGTGCCACCCGCCGGCGCGTCTGCCGGCACCGCCAATCACACGTCGCCGTGGCCGCAGTCCGTCGGCGCCGCAGGCACCATGGAGGCCGAGCGACCCCGTCGGCGCTCCCTCGCGCCGGTGATCGCCATCGCTGTGGTGGCCGTCGTCGGCGCCATCGCGCTCGCCTTCGCGCTCGGCTCTCAGAGCAACCCCCCTCGCGAGGCGCCCCCCACGCGGACAGCCACTCCGAGGCCCGTGACGCCCCCGCTGCCGGTGACGCCCCCGGCGATGCATCCGCCCGTGGCCGTCCCGGTCCCGGGCGCGACGCCGACGCCCCCGACGCATGAGCTCGTCACGTTGTCGGTCGTCACCGACCCGCCGGGCGCCCAGGTTCGCGGCGAGCCCATCGCCCGCAACGGGGTCACCTTCACCTGCGTGACCCCGTGCACCGAGCACGTGCCCGCCCGGATCTCCATGCGCCTCACCGCCACCCGGGCGGGGCGCCGGGGGAGCGTCGTGGTCGATCCGGTCTCGGCCATGCCCGCCGTCAACATCCCGCTGGAGGGGGTACGCTCGCACTCGACCCAGGCGCCGCCGTCCACGCCCGTGCAGCCCCCCCCGCAGCGCCGCTGCGGCGTGACCGACCCGGACACCGGGCTGCTCATCCCGTGCTTCAACCGCGGCACCAACGGTGCCCATTGAGGACCCACCGGTGAGCGAGGCCGCCGAGCCGTCACTGTCCACGCCCCCCGAGGTGCTGCCGCGGCGCTTCGGCCGCTACACGCTCCTCCGCCGCGTCGCCAGCGGCGGCATGGCCGAGCTCTACCTCGCCCTGCATCGCTCGCTCGCCAACTTCGAGCGCCTCGTCGTCATCAAGCGCATCCTCCCCGAGCTCGGGCGCGACCAGTCGTTCATTACGATGCTGCTCCAGGAGGCGCGCATCGCCGCGACCTTCTCGCACCCCAACATCGTGACCACCTTCGACGTCGGCCAGGCCGAGGGTGAGTACTTCATCGCCATGGAGCACATCCACGGCGAAGACCTCCGCTCGATCGTGCGCGCGATGCGCCCGAAGAACGTGCGGGAATTCCCACTCGAGCACGCCCTCGCCATCGGCGTCGGCGCCGCCGCGGGCCTCGCCTACGCGCACGAGCAGAAGGACCTCCACGGCGTCCCCCTCGCGGTCGTGCACCGCGACATCTCCCCGCAGAACATCCTCGTGACCTTCACCGGCGACGTGAAGGTCGTCGACTTCGGCATCGCCAAGGCGCGCCTCTCGCACGACGCCGAGGCCACCGTCGGCGGCGACACGGGCTTCAGCTCCGGGGTCATCTCCACCGGCCCGCTGCCCGACACCGGCGCGGGCAAGGTGAAGGGCAAGCTGCCGTACATGTCCCCGGAGCAGGCACGCGGCGAGGGCCTCGACGCCCGCAGCGACATCTTCTCCCTGGGCATCATCCTGTTCGAGCTCTGCACCGGGCGGCGGCTCTTCCGCGGCGCCAACGACGCCGAGACGCTCCGGATGATCCTCGACGGCAATTACCCC
>CAIOSS010000999.1 GCA_903860995.1 uncultured delta proteobacterium
CGTTTCGTTCAAAGGGCATTTTGTGTCAGAACACTTGCTCTCGGACTCGTCCCTTTCTCTCTGGCACCTCGCGGGCTGGCCTGATCAGGCTTCGGACGTCGAACTTCTCGGCTCCACAGGCGACATCGGATTCGTCGGCGATGCAGATCCCTCCTCAATCATTCAGTACCTCAATCTACGAAGTCTCGTCGAAGAGAACTTTGGGCGGCATGGACGAACTGTTTGGTGGCTCGGAATAGACTCCGAATGGATTCGTTTCGTCAGTCACTACCTCGGTCCAGGCTGGAGCACAGATTCCCTTTCGATCGCAATGCCGACGGATGAACTAGCTGTCTGGCGAGAGCTTCGCAGGCATATGGGCGCTGACCTATCGCAATGGCTTGGCCATGAACTTATAGACTGGCTCGAGCGCGAAAAGAAATTTGAAGTCGAGGCGTTTGCGCACCGCAATAGCTTCTTCATTAACTACAAAGACATGTTTCAGGATTTTATTACGAAGCGAGCGAGGTCTGTTGAGCCGCGCTTCCGCCTTCCATAGGACGGCTTTGAGCTTCGATGCGCAGTCCGCGACCAGCGTAAGCGGATCGGGAGAGTCGAGAGCGACATTCTTCGTGGTGGGCTTGTCATAGGTCGGCTGCGCCTTGAGCGTCTCCGCGCCGATCTTCACTAGCGTTCGGTCGAAGTGCCGGGACTCCTTCGGGCTCCCGCGGTGGCTGATCGACCGATGTCCGGTTCCCGTAGCGGCGACCGCACGCGCGCCACACCAAATCCCTTGCTGCACAATTCTTCCCCTCGCTACGATCCTCTCTCATGAGCACCTCCCGAACGCCTCGCAAACCCGCGCGATCCTCTTCCACCACCAAGGAGTCCCCCACCAGACCCGCTGCGTCCGACGGCGGCGGCGACGTCCGCGGCGAGCTCCGCCAGCTCGCCGAGATCCGCGGCCGCTTCCCGGCGCTCGACGCCGACACCGCGGCGGCGCTGCACGCCCACCACGACGACGACGCCTGCCGCGCGAAGGGCACCGCCACGCGCGCCGCCGACACCTTCCGCGGCGCCATGAGCTGGGCGCGCACCTTCGGCGCCCACGCCGCCAGCCCCGCGCTCGAAGCGCAGCGGGTGCGGTGGTTCCTCGACTGCACCACCGCCCTCGGCGCGGTGCTCACGGGTCAGCCCGCCGTCGACCCCACCCGGGCCAGCGCCTTCGAGGACGCCACGCAGACCGCCGACAAGCTCCTGCGACGAACCGAGCGCCGCGCCCGCGACGCCGCCGGAACCGTCGCGGCCGCGGTCGCGGCTGTCGATGCGGCGCTCCAGCCCGACGGCGTCCTGGACGACCGCATCTCGCGGCTGCGCCAGCTCGCGGCCCTGCTCGGGACGTGGCTCGCGCAGCCCGTGGCCAAGGCGCCCCCGCTGCGCGTCTTCGGCATCGGCGACAGCACCGTCGCCGACCTGACGCGCGCCGCGACCGCGCTCGACGAGGCCATCGCCCGGCGCGGCGCGCCGAGGATGGCCGACCGCGACGGCCCCGCGGTCAACGTCGCCGAGGGCCGACTCCAGTTCGTGATGCGCTCGCTGTGGACCGACCTCGCCGAAGCCCGCGAGGACGGCGTGACCGACCTCGTGCTCACCGTATCGCCGACGATCCTGCGCGCGCTGAACATCAAGCCAAAGCGCAAGCAGGACACCTCGAAGCCCGCCTGAGCCTCGGACCGACACGACTGCCCCTCCGGGTGACGCGACTGCCCCTCCGGGCAACGCGACTGCCCCTCCGGGCAACGCGACTGCCCCTCCGGGTGACGCGACTGCCCCTCCGGGTGACGCGACTGCCCCTCCGGGTGACGCGACTGCCCCTCTGGGTGACGCACCCTCCGGACATGGGCGTTCTCGTCGATTGAAGGGCGGGCGGGGCAAGCCCCGCTCCTACGGGAAGGATTTCTCTCTGCGTAGGGGCGTGGCTTGCCCCGCCCAAAGACGACGGCCGTCACCCCCCAAGGTGACGTTCTGGCAACAGAATCGTGGCATGGTCGCGGCCCTATGGCGCGACACGACGATCGTGGGCAGGGCTGGTCGATGACGGAAGCGGGCATGCTTCTCCCGCGTCGAAGCCTGCTGCGCGGGGGCCTCGCGGGCTTCGCGGCGGCGATGATGAGCCGGGCGCTCCCCGGGTGCAGCGACACCGAGCCCGGGCTCTTGCCCGCCGACGCGGGCACCCCCGACGCGGGCACCCCCGACGCAGGCACCCCCGACGCCGGGGCGACGCCCGTCGACGCGGGCCCCATGGAGGCCGACGCCGGGCGCTCGTACTTCGAGCCGCGCGCCGTGCCCGCGCCCCCCGCGCTGCGCTCGCTCATCGCCAGCGTGGGCGCCCTCGGTGCGCCCGACGCCAACGGCCTGCGCCTGCCGCCCGGCTTCACCTCGCGGGTGATCGCGCGCACGGGAGAGCGCGTCGCGGGGACCACCTACTCGTGGCACCTGCTCCCCGACGGCGGCGCCACCTACGCCACCGAAGACGGCGGCTGGATCTACACCTCCAACTCCGAGATGGTGCTCGTCGGCGGCGTCGGCGCGGTGCGCTTCAGCGCCGCCGGGGCGATCACGGCGGCCTACCGCATCCTCGACCGCACCAACGGCAACTGCGCGGGCGGCAAGACCCCGTGGCACACGTGGCTCTCCTGCGAGGAGGTGTCGCGGGGGAGGGTGTTCGAGTGCGACCCCTACAACGACCGTGCGGCGGTGGTTCGGCCCGCGCTCGGGATCTTCAAGCACGAGGCCGCCGCGGTCGACACCGTCAACGCCCACGTCTACCTCACCGAGGACGAGCCCGACGGGCGCCTCTACCGCTACGTGCCCGCGCGCCGCACGCCGCAGGGCCACCCCGACCTCTCCGCGGGCCGCCTCGAGGTCGCGACCGTCGACTCCGGCAACCGCGTGACCTGGCAGGCGCTGCCCGACCCGCAATGGACCGGCGACACCCCGACGCGCCTCCAGGTGCCGACGAGCACGGTGTTCAGCGGCGGCGAGGGCATCTGGTACCACGCGGGCGTCATCTACTTCAGCACCAAGGGCACCCACCAGGTGTGGGCCTACAACGTGGCCGCCGCGACGATGTCGGTGCTGTACGACGGCCGCATGATGGCCATGCCGGGCATCCGCGGCGTCGACCACCTGACCGTGTCCTGCTGCGGCGACGTGCTCGTGGCCGAGGACACCGGCGCGATGCAGATCGTCGCGATCCTGCCGAGCGGCGAGCTCAAGCCCCTGGTGCAGGTGGTCGGGCACGACAGCTCCGAGGTCACCGGCCCGGCCTTCGACCCGAGCGGCACCCGGCTCTATTTCAGCTCGCAGCGCGGCCTCGCCACGGGCTCGGGCTCGGGCTGGACCTTCGAGGTCACCGGCCCCTTCCACGAGCGCATGGCCTGATCGGGCCCTACGCCGGGACGCCGGTTGCGCGGCGGCCACGGGACGCCCTACCACTCGCGCTCCCGCCCGATGGACCACTCCCCCCCGATGACCCTCCGCGAGATCGGCGTCGTGCGCTCCGGGCACGAGCACCTCGCGCGCACCCCGCGGCAGCCCGGCGCCGCCCGCGACGAGCGCGAGGCCCTCATCGTGCTGCACCCGGGCGCAGGAATCGCCGACGCCCTGCGCGACCTCGCGGCGATGGAGCGCGTCTGGGTGATCACCTGGTTCGACCGGGTGCGCGGGTGGAAGCCCATGGTGCTGCCGCCGCGCGGTCCGCGGGTGAAGCGCGGCGTGTTCGCGACGCGCTCGCCGCACCGCCCCAACCCCCTCGGGCTCTCGCTCGTGCGCCTGCTGGAGGTGCGCGGCCGCACGCTGCGCGTCGCCGACGTCGACCTCCTCGACGGCACGCCGGTGCTCGACCTCAAGCCCTACCACCCCACCGTCGAGGCCTGGCCCGAGGCCCGCGCCGGCTGGATCGACGAGCTCGTGCGGGCCGAGCGCGACGGCAGCGCCTTCCCCAACACGGTCACCTGGTCGCCACCCGCCGCGGCCGCGCGCGACTGGCTCTGGACCGAGCACGCCATCGACCTCGCCCCCCTCGACGACGTGCTGCGCCGCGACGCCGCGCCGCACCCCTACCGCCGCATCGAGGCGCTGCCCGACGGCGACCGGCGCATCGCCTGGCGGGCGTGGCGCCTGCGCCTGCGGGTGGAAGGCACCGCCGTGGCCGTGGTGGCGGTGGAGAGCGGCTACGCGCCGGAGGTCATCGCCGCGACACCGTTGGGAGGGCTGGTCGACGACGCCGCGCAGCGGGCCTTCGCGCGCTGGGGCGGGTGACTACTCCGCCGCGCAGGCCGCCCGCACCTCGCAGGCCGCCTGCCGCTGCACGCGGGTGGAGCTTCCGGGCCCCGCGCTGCGCGGCGCGGACCTGGTCGATGGCCGACTGCTGCGCCCGGCGCACCTCCTCCAGCGTCGAGGTGACCCGCTGGGCGGTCTCGGCCTGCTGGCGCTGCGGGGCCCCATCGCAGCGCCCGGAGGCTCAGCACCGCCGCCCCGCGGAACCATCGCCCCGGGAGCACGCCGCCATGGACAGCGGCGGGCGCTCTGGCGATCATCCCCGCCGCGTTATGGCGAAGCACCCGTCTCGAGGGGATCGATGAGCGAGCAGCAACGGTTGGCCGAGCAGATCGAGCAGGCCAAGACGGCCCTGATGATCAGGCCCAACGACCCCTTCCAGCGCAACCGCCTGGGGAACCTCTACCGCCAGGCGGGCCGCCTGGACGAGGCCATCGTCGCCCACAAGCGGGTCATCGCGATCGACCCCAACCTCGCCGACGGGCAGTTCAACCTCGGGCTCGACTACATGGCCCGGGAGGATTTCGCCTCCGCGGCGCCCGCCCTCAAGGAGGCCACGAAGCTCAAGGCCGAGCACGCCGAGTCCTGGTACCGCCTCGGGCAGTGCCAGGCGAAGCTCGGGCAGTGGGACGAGTCGAGCGTGTCGTACCGCCAGGCCCTCAAGGTCAAGCCCGACTACGCCGCCGCCGTCTCCGAGGTGGGCTTCGTCTATGTGCGCGCAAAGGCCTTCGGGGAGGCGATCCCGTACCTCGAGCGCGCCAACGAGATGCGCCCCGGCGAGGCCGAGATCCTGCGCAACCTCGCGTGGGCCTACCACGGCGCCGGCCGCGACGCGGACGCCGTCCGCACCTTCGAGCACCTCGCCAAGATCGAGGCCCCCACCGCCGACGACCAGTACCGCCTCGGCGTCTCGCTGGAGAACGTCGGCCGCGTCGACGACGCCCTCGGCGCCTGGCGCGCGTGCACCACGGCCCACCCCGACCGCCTCGAGGCGCACCTCGCCGCGGCCAGGCTCGCCGCCCGCCTCGAGCGGCACCGCGAGGCGCTCGCGTCGTTTCACGAGGTCGCCCGGGTGGCGCCCGACCGCGTCGAGGGCTTCGCCGGCATCGGCGCCGCGTCGCAGGCGCTCGGCGGCCACCCCGACGCCGTGAGCGCCTTCCGCGAGGCCATCCGCCGCGCCCCCGACCAGGCGCTGCTGCGCGTGGGCCTCGGGGTCTCGTGCGCCGCCGTGGGCTCGATGCAGGAGGCCGTCGAGGCGCTCGAGCAGGCCGTGCAGATCGACGCCGACTGCGCCCCCGGCTACAACCACCTGGGCATCGTCTACAAAGACCTCGGGCGCATTCCGGAGGCCGCGCGGGCCGTGCGCAACGCCATCCGACTGCGCCCCGAGGAGGCGGAGTTCCACTACACGCTCGGGCTGCACGAGCGCGCGCTGGGCAACCTCGTCCTCGCCGAGGAGTCGCTGCGGCAGGCCACGCGGCTGCGCGACAAGCACCCGGAGTCCCTGCACGCCCTCGGCGAGGTGTGCGCCGCCATCGAGAAGCCCGACGCGGCCATCGAGGCGTTTCGCAAGGCCATCAAGCTGCGGCCCGACCACCCCGAGTCGCACTTCGAGCTCGCGAAGGTCTACGCCGGGCTCAGCCGTCAGGTGGAGGCCGTCGAGGCCTTCCGCGAGGCCATCCGGCTCAAGGGCGACTACTTCGACGCCGTGGTGGCGCTCGGCGTCACCTACGCCACCACCACCCGCTTCGACGACGCGGTCGACCAGTTCAAGACCGCGCTCACCATGCGCAAGGACCACCCCGAGACCCTGCACCGCCTCGGCGCCGCGCTGCTCTCGCTCGACCGCAAGGACGAGGCCATCGAGGTGCTGCTCCGCGCCGTGAAGGTGAAGCCCGACCACCCCGACGGGCACTACAACCTCGGCCTCGCGTACCGCCGCATCGACCGCCCCGACGAGGCCATCAAGGCCTTCCAGCAGGGCATCCGGCTGCAGCCCAACAACCCCGTGCTGCACGGCGCGCTGGGCTCGGTCTTCCTGGAGATCGAGCGCTTCCAGGACGCCGTCGACGCCTACGAGCAGGCCGTCTGGCTCGACCCCAACGACATGGACTCGCAGCGCAACCACGGCATCGCGCTCGAGCGCCTCGGCCGCGGCGACGAGGCCCTGGAGAGCCTGCGCAAGGCCGTCGACCGCCAGCCCGAGGACGCCCAGGGGCTGTACTTCCTGGGCCTCGCCCTGGAGCGCGGGCAGCGCTGGGAGGAGGCCGCGGACTACTTCCGCCAGGCCATCGACCAGCGGCCCGAGTACGCCGAGGCCCACTACCACCTCGGGCTCATGCGCGAGCGCAAGGGCGACGCGCGCGCCGCGGTGGAGAGCTTCCGCCAGGCGACGATGATCCAGACCGACTTCGCCGACGCGTACCTCTCGCTCGGCAACACCTACCGCGCCCTGGAGATGCCCCAGGACGCCGCGCAGGCCTACCGCCAGCTCGCGCGCCTGCGCCCCGACAGCGCCGAGGCGTACATCGCCCTCGGCGCCGTGGCCCGCGACCTCGGGCGCGACCAGGAGTCCATCGAGCGCTTCCGCCAGGCGCTGCGGCTGCGGCCCAACGACGCCCGCGCGCACCTCGAGCTGGGCACCCTCTATGCGAAGCTCGGCCGCGCCCAGGAGGCCGTCGACTCGCTCGGCCAGGCGATCCGCCTCGACCCCCGCCAGGCCGCGGCGTACCGGGTGCTCGGCGAGACCTACCAGGCCGTCGGGATGAACGCCGAGGCCGCGGAGATCTTCCAGCGCGCGCTCGCCCTCGACCCCAACGACGGCGCGGCGCACCGCGGGTACGGCGCCGTCTCGGTCGCGCTCGGCCGCCACGAGGCGGCGATCCCGCCGCTGCGCGAGGCGATCCGCATCAACCCCGACCACGCCGACTCCTACCGGCTGCTGGCGCTCGCGAGCAAGCAGCTCGACCGGCTGCCCGAGGCCGAGGCGGCGCTGCAACACTCGGTAGAGCTGCTGCCCACGGAGCCCGGGCTGCGCTTCGCGCTGGGCGAGGTGCTGCGCGACCTCGGGCGCTACGCCGAGGCGGGCGAGGCCTTCCGGGCGTGCATCGAGCTCGACCGCAACCGCTCCGACGCCTGGACGGCGCTGGGCAACCTGTACGGCGACGCCGGCCACCACGGCGACGCGGTGTCGGCCTTCGAGTGCGCGCTGGGCCTGAAGGTCGACCTCATCGACGCGCTGCTGGGCATCGCCCGCAGCTACGCCGAGCTCGGGCGCATGGAGGACTCCGCGGAGTCGCTGCGCCAGACCGTGCGCTACCGCCCCGACCACGCCGACGCGCTCTGGCGCCTGGCGCTCACCTACGAGCGCATGGGCAGGTGGCAGGAGGCCGCCGACGCCTGCAAGCGCGCGGTGCGGCTGCGCCCGCAGTCGGCCGAGGCGCACCAGAAGCTGGGGGTGCTGAGCATGTACACCGAGCGCCCCGACGAGGCGATCGAGGCGCTGCGCGAGGCGGTGCGGCTCAAGCCCGACATGGCCCACGCGCACTACTCGCTGGGCCTCGCGATGCGGCAGAAGGGCAACGCCGAGGACGCGCTCATGCACGTCGAGAACGCCGCGCGGCTCGACCCGCGCGACCCGACGCTCCAGGCGGGGCTCGGGTACATGCTGGCCGAGGGCGGCCGGCTGCAGGAGGCCGCGGAGGCCTACCAGAACGCCATCAAGCTGCGCCCCGACGACGTGGACTCGCACCTCGCGGCGGCCCTGCTGATGGGGCAGCTCGGGCGCGACGAAGACTCGATCAAGGCCTTCCGCCGGGTGCTCCAGTCGTCGCCCGACGCCCCGTCGGCGCACCGGGGCCTGGGCCTCGCCTACAAGAAGACCGGGCGCTTCAAGGACGCCGTCGACCCGCTGCGGCGGGCGTCGCGGCAGAGCCCGAGCGACGCGCAGCTGCAGTTCGACCTGGGCGAGTGCCTCTACCGCGCCGGCGACTGGAACAGCGCGCAGGACGTGTACAAGTCCCTCAAGCTCTTGAACCGCCCGCTGGCGGACAAGCTCTTCGACCTCATCAACGTGTAGCGCCGCCGGCCGTCTCCTCGAAGATGGGCGCGTCGAGCCCGGCGACGAACATCTGGAAGGGCACCGGCAGCGCCTGGAAGCGCACGTCGCCGCGCAGCGCGGCGTTGGCGACGCGGGTCATCCACCCCCAAGCACCCGGTCGATGAGCCGGTCGGAGCGCAGGTCGGCCATCGAGACGATGGTGGTGCGCGGGCGCTTCCGGAAGATCCCGAGGCTCTCCCAGAAGCGCAGCAGCGCGTCGTACCTGGTGGAGATGTTGGGGTCAGCGCACCCAGATGAGGGCGTAGGGGGCCTTGCAGCTGGCGTCGTAGCACTCGCCCGAGGCCGAGACGGTGCGCCCGTTGGCGTTGCAGGGGTACACGCCCGCGGTGCAGGTGACCGGGGTGATGTTGGCGAGGCGCAGCAGCGACTGGTCGTGGGTGACCCACTGGTCCTGGCCGCCCGGGGTGTTGCCGAGCCCGTTCACCCAGCAGCACTCGGCGGCGTAGAAGGCCATCGCGACGTTCTCGTTGGTGCCCGGGAAGCACGACGCGTTGCTGTCGAGCGCCCGCAGCGAGAACCCGAAGGCCGCCGCCTGCGCCGCGCTGACGCCCGTGTAGAAGTCCACGCCCGAGCGCGCCCAGGTGGTGTTGCAGGCCGCCGGCCAGGTGGCGGCGACGTAGGCGCCCATCGAGCGGTTGGCCAGCAGCGCCGTCCACCCGAAGCTGTACTCCGCGGTCTCGATGCGGAGGTCGTTCGCGGGAACGTCCGTCCACGCGAGGGACTTGAAGTTCGCGCTGGTGCGCGTCGCGATGGCGCCGAAGCTCGCGCGGTCGGTGAAGACCCCGAGGGCGTTCCACGCGCGCGGCACCCCGTTGACGACGGAGCCCGCGAGGGTCCACCCGCCGCCCTGCGAGACCATGTCGCAGTACACCCGCTGCGTCGCCAGCGGCCCGGTGCCGTCCGGGTCGATGTCGTACTCGCCGCTCGGCGCCGTGGGGTTGAGCGTCCGCAGCGCGCTGCAGCTCACCGGCAGCCGGCACGCGCTGCTCTGGCAGTAGGTCCCGCTCCCGCAAACGTTACCGCAGGCCCCGCAGTGCGCGTTGCTCACCCGGAGGTTCACCTCGCAGCCGTTGGCGGGCATCGCGTCGCAGTTGCCCCAGCCCGTCTCGCAGGCCTCCACCTGGCACACCCGCGCCACGCAGGCCGAGACGGCGCGCGCGAGGCCGCACTCCCGGCCGCACGCCCCGCAGTGGCTGGCGTTGCCGTTGGCGATGTTGCGCTCGCACCCGTTGGCCGCGTTGCCGTCACAGTTTCCGAAGTCCGCCCCGCAGGTGAAGCCGCACACCCCGCCCTGGCAGGTGGAGCTCGCGTTGGCCGGCGCCGCGCACACGTTGGTGCAGGCGCCGCACGTCCGCGGGCTGGTGAGGTCGGCCTCGCAGCCGTTGGCCACGCTGCCGTCGCAGTTGGCGAAGCCCGGTGCGCACGCCCCCACGGCGCACACACCCGCCGTGCACGCGGGCGTGCCGTTGGCCACCGCGCAGCGGTTGGGGCAGCTGCCGCAGTGGGTCGGGTCGAGGGTGAGGTTCACCTCGCAGCCGTTGCTCGCGTCGCCGTCGCAGTCCGCGAAGCCCGCCGCGCAGGTGAACGCGCACGCCCCCGCCGCGCACGCCACCGTCGCGTTGAGCCGCGGCGTGCAGACCGTCCCGCAGGCGCCGCAGTGGGTCAGGGCGCGCGTGGTGTCGACCTCGCAGCCGTTGCCCGCCGCGCCGTCGCAGTCCGCGAAGCCCGCCGCGCAGCTCCCCACGCCGCACGCGCCCGCCGTGCAGGCGCCCGTCGCGTTGGCCGGCGCGCAGGCCATCCCGCAGC
>CAIOSS010001000.1 GCA_903860995.1 uncultured delta proteobacterium
CCGTCGTCGCCAGCGCCCTGGGCGTTGTTGGGCTCGTCGGAGGTGACGTGCGAGATGGTGTACGAGACCACGTCGCCGTCCGGGTCGGTGAGCCCGACGACCCGCACCGGGCGGAACGAGTGGTTCGGCGGCCAGAGGGAGGCGGGCGAGGCCGCGGCGCCGGTGCAGCTCGGGGGCCGGTTGCCGGGGCAGGGGCCGCCGCAAGACGAGACCGGGCCGGGCGCCGGAGCCGACGCGACGCCGCAGGCCGAGTAGCGGAGATAGTCCCAGTTGGCGACGGCGTGCTCGGTACGGAAGCCGTACCGGGCTCCGCGGAGCGGGGTCGCGGCGTCGAGCCGGTCGTAGGCAACGCGGAGCGTCGGCTCGTCTTCCTTGTCGATATAGACCGAGGCGCCGTTGGTGCGGTCGAGCCGCAGCGAGTAGACATGGAACTCGGTGATATCGAATGTGAAGGGCGCGACCGCGATGGGCGTCGCGCACCGGTCGAGGGCGCGGATGGCGACGTAGTTGATGACAACACCCGCGGCGTTGCGCATCCGGCCCACCGCGAGGCCCGCCATGCGCGCGCCGTCCGAGACGACGACGCCGATGTTGGCGACCGGCACCGCGGGACAGCCCTCCGCGGTAGCGAAGGCATCGGGCTGGATGGCCACGTTGACGTCGAGGAGGACCTGGGTCGCGCCCGCGGCCCGCGGCTCGACCCGGGTGAACGCGACGCCGCTGCCACCCGCGTGGGAGACGACGATCTGGCCGCTGGCGGTACGCACCGGCGACGGGTTGCCCTCGACCTGGGTCCACGGCGCCGCGGAGTCGCGCTCGGGGGTGACGGTGCCCTCCAGGCTGCCCGACGCGCAGGTCGTTCCGATGCCCGGAACGATGGACTGGGAGACGAGGCCGAGGTCCGAGCCCTCACCGCTCATGCACCCATGGGTGGCAACGGCCGCGATCATCACTGTCATCGCGGAGAGGGCTCGGTTCATCTTGGGCCTCGTCTTCAATCGACCAATGGAGTCGTTGGTGCGCAGTCCATACTTACCGGTTTTCGCAAATGAACTGGAAGGGCCTTTTGCGCGATCGGTCTATTTTGCAGCGGTAATATCCGCTTAGTCCTACACGGACGGACGTGCTCTCCGTGGTTGCATTGGCCACAGGTGTGATGAGGGTGACCGCTACTCCGACAAGGGTACGTGTAGGCAATGGGCGCACGGTCGCGATTGCCGATCTGTATTGAAGACAGGGGGCACCTGCGCCCGCTGCGCATGGCGTCCCACACGGAGGTCCCCGGCGCTCGAGCGATTGCCTTGTTTTCATGCTTCCTGCGGCAGACCGGGTCCGGCGCCGGTCGATGCCCTCACGAGGGGTGGTGAAGCCAGACCCCCGCCATCGGCGCCGGGTGTAGGTCGCGGGTCCACCGGGGAGCACGCCCTGCGCAGGTGGGAGCTCCGAACGACCCGGACGGCGACCGGCGACCCGACGATGTGCCCCACGGATCGCCCGGCGTCCGCCGGGGCGGGCACCGCAACGCGCGCAGCGGGTGACGACCACCTCCCCGGCGATGCTATGAAGCGTCGCCTATGGAGAACGAGCGACAGGACTCGGTGGTGCGCGCGATCACGGACGACGGATCGTTTCGCGTGGTGGCCCTGCGGACGACGGACACCGTGCGGTCCATCGTCGCGGCGCAACGGGTGAAGGGCGACGAGGCGCGCTGGCTGGGCGAGCTGGTGACCGGAACGATCCTGGTGCGCGAGACGATGGCGCCCGACCTGCGCGTGCAGGGCGTGCTGCAGTCGGCCATCGGGCGCGACTCGCTCATCGCGGACTCGCACCCCGATGGAGGCGCGCGTGCCCTGGTGCAGCGCACCCG
>CAIOSS010001001.1 GCA_903860995.1 uncultured delta proteobacterium
ATCCTCCCACGCGACGTCGGGGTCGGCGTCGCCGAGGTCGACGTCATCGGGCGTGACGCCGCAGCCGACGACGAATACCGATACGAGTATTCTGAGGCGCGCGCGGTGGGTCATCCGATGGAGCCGACGCGGCACGTCGGGCTGTTCCTCTCCCGCGAGACGGTACCAGCCCGACGTCGGTCAGTGCGAGCGCCGAGGGGCGGGCGCTGTTTCGTGAGGCCCTCGCCGAGGGCAACCTGGAGGGCTGGTTCGCGCTGGCGGAGCAGTTCCAGACGCAGGCCGACCCGGCCTTCTGCGGCCTGGGGACCCTGGTCGTCGCGCTCAACGCGCTGGGCGTCGATCCGGGGCGCCTGTGGAAGGGTCCATGGCGCTGGTACAGCGAGGAGCTGCTCGACTGCTGCCTGCCGCTGGAGACGGTGCGCAGCGAGGGGATCACGCTCGATCAGTTCTCGTGCCTCGCGCGCTGCAACTGGGCGGCGATGCTCCCGCCCGATCCGGCGACTGCGCGCTCGCGGGGTTGGGTCACCCTCCGCCGTCGGGCGTCGGGCAGCGCGGTGTTCTCTCGCTTCTCCCGCGCGTCGCTGTCCTGGCCCGTGGTGGCCCGCCGGCTCCGGGTCGCGCTGCCCGCAGCGCTCGGCGCCGCCCAGCCGCAGCGCGCGAGCGACCCGCCCGAGGCCGAGGCGGTCACGGCGCTGGTGCTCGCGAGTTCGCCCTACGCCTGCTGCCCGTGACGGCGGCTCAGCCCCGCCGCCAGGTGCGGGTGACGTCGATGCCGTCCGCCCGCAGCCGCGCCTCGTCGGCCGCCGCGGGCACCGTCCCGGCGGGCGCCTGGAACCAGCCCTCCGGGTCGGCGGTGCTCACGTCGTCGCGCACCTTGAGCACGGTGAACATCCCGCCCATGTCGATGTAGGAGTGCTGCCCCATGCTGCCGCGCATCGGGGCGCTGTTGGGGGGGATGTCCATCCGCATCTCGCCCATCCCTCCCATGCCCGTGTGCCCCATGGTCATGTACTCGGGCATCACCCGGCTCATGCGGCGATCGAGGGTGCGCGGGTCCATCCCGACCATGTTGGGCAGCCCGTGGGCCATCTGCATCATGACGTGGTGGGTCATGTGGCAGTGCATCGCCCAGTCGCCCGACTCCGGCGGAACGAACTCGATCACCCGCGTCGCTCCAACGGGCACCAGCACCGTCGTCTCCGGGCGCTGCGCGCTCAGGGGCACGTAGCCCCCGTCCGTCGCCGTCACGTGGAACCACAGCCCGTGGATGTGGATCGGGTGGTGGTCCATGGGCCCGAGATTGCCCAGTCGGATGCGCACCCGCTCGCCCTTGCCGACCATCAGCGGCGCGGTGCTCGGGAACGCCTTGCCGTTGAAGGTCAGGACGTTGAAGTCGTTCATCGCGTTGGGGTCGGGGCGGCGGGCGCCGGCCTCGATCTTCCACTCGTGGGCCATGAGCACGAAGTCGCGGTCGACCCGCGGACCCCTCGCCTGCCGCGGATGCACGACGATCATCCCCACCGCGCCGAGCGCGATCTGGGTCATCTCGTCGTAGTGCGAGTGGTACATGAACGTACCCGGGTGCCGGAGCGTGAACTCGTACATCCACGTCTCGCCGGGCGGGATGGGGCGCTGGGTCAGGCCGCTCACGCCGTCCATCCCGTTGGGCAGCACGATTCCGTGCCAATGCACCGTCGTCGGCTCGGGCAGCCGGTTGGTGACGTACATCCGCAGCCGGTCGCCCTCGACCAGCTCGATCACCGGCCCCGGCGTCGTGCCGTTGTAGCCCCACACCTCTGCGGTGAGCCCCGGCGCGAACTCGTTGGGGAAGGACTCCACCACGAGGTGCCCGACCTTCACCCCATCCACCACCCGCAGCGGCAGCGTCCCGCCGTTGGGCACCGTCACCCCCGGCTGCCCACCGGGGAAGCGCCGCGCGATGGCTGCGGTGCGCGTCGGCGGAGGCATCGCCGTGGGGGTCGCGGTGGCCGCGGGCGCGCCGTGGCCCTCGTGGGTCTGCGCGTCGGCCCGCTCCGCGCGGGTCATCAAGCCCGCCGCCGTCGCGGCGCTACCTACCTGGAGAAATGATCGTCGATCCATCACGTTCAATGACCTCCCGCGGAGGCGCCGCTCGCGCTCATGGGCGAGTCGACAGACATGGGCGCCGCGGCCCCCGCCCGGCGCCCCGCGAGCAGGGCGTCGGTGCCCGCGGTCGCGGTCCAGAACTCCCGGCGGACCTCCGCGCGGCGCAGCGTGGCGTCGAGCAGCTCGCGCCGGGCCTGGAGCAGCTGGAAGACCGAGACCTGCATCGCGTTGTACTGGAGCAGCGTCTCGCGCAGCACGCGCTCCCGCGCCGGGACGATCACGGCGTCGTACTGCCGGGCGCGGGCGTGGGCCGAGCGCAGCCGGTTGCGCGCGTCGCGGAGGGCCGAGCGCAGGTCCACGGCGCTGGCGTAGTAGCGCTCAATCGCGGCGTCGAACTGCGCTCCGTACGCGGCCGTGGCGCCTCGTCGCTGGTCGAAGAGCGGGAGCACCACGCGGGCCCCGCCGCCCACCTCGAGGGAGTTGCCGTCCTGCTCGGCGTGGGCGTCGACGGTGATGTCAGGCAGCCAGCCCTCGCGCTGGCTGAGGCCCACCCGCCGGGCGAGGGCTTCGAGGTTGGCGCGCTGGGCCACGAGGTCGAGGCTCGCGCGGAGGGCCCGCGTCTCGGTGATCGCGTCGAGCGCGAGGGCCTCCGGGGTCACTGGGAGCCCTCCCTCGACGGACCACTCCGTGGCCTCGCCGTGGAGCCCGAGCAGGCGCTGGACTCGCTCGCGGCGGTCGAGGCGCTCGAGCTCGATCTCCGCGACGGTCACCCGCGCGGTCTCGTACGCGGCCTCCTGCACGGAGAGGTCGAGCGCGCGGAGGTTGCCCGCTTCGTGGAGCGAGCGGGCCAGGTCGCGGGCCGCGGCGAAGGCGTCCAGGGCCTGCCGCGCGGCGACGAGGCGCTCCTCGGAGGACTGCACCGCGTAGAAGGCCGCCCGCACCTCGAAGCCCAGGTCGAGCACGGTGCCCGCGACCCGCGCCTGGGCGGTCTCGAGCTCGGCCCGCGCGACGCCCGCGCGCTGCCCCGTGAGGATCGCCCGCGTGAGCCCGAACTCCAGCCGGACGTCGCCCTGGAGCGGCTGGGCCCGGTCGGTCTGGTAGCGCAGGTCGAACTCGACGGCGGGGTTGGGGAGCGCCCCGGCCTGCGCGAGCCAGCCGCGGGCCACGCCGAGGTCGCGCAGCGAGGCGCGGAGGTGGCGGTTGTTGCGCAGGGCGAGCCCGACCGCCGCATCGGCCGTCAGCGGCCGGGAAAGCACTGCCTCGACCACCGCCGGGTCGTGGTCCTCCGGGGGGTTGTCCGCGACGCGCTCTGGGATGGCGACGCGCGAGAGCTCCTGCACGCGACGGAGGTCGGCAGAGTACGACGTGGTCGCGCACCCGCCGAGGGAGGCGAGCAGCGCCAGGGCGATCGCGTGCAGGCGCTCAGTGCGCATGGGCGTGGCTCTCGATGGCGGGCGCGCCGCCGTCCGCGGCGAGACCGGTCCAGGCGCCGATGGCTTCGCCCGGGAGCGGCGGGTCGGCGCCGAGGGCCACGGCGGGGTCGGCGACCGGCGCCTCGCGTGCGCCCGACGAGAGCGCCGACTGATCGGCGAAGCGCACCGGGACGTCGCGTCCCGCGCAGCCGAGGGAGGTCGCAACGAACAAGAGCAGGACTCGTATACGCATCGGGGGCCTCTATCGTCGGGCGGCGATCGTGTGACCCGGCGGACGTCGATTCGCGGGGACCCGGCGGCGGTCTCCAGCCATGACTGCCGAACGCATCCGCAGTGGATGGGGCACGGCGGCGCCACCGTCGAGGGCGCCGGACCCGACACCCCACCGGAAACACCGTGCGCCCGGCGCGACTCGAACGCGCAACCGGCGGCTTAGAAGGCCGCTGCTCTATCCGATTGAGCTACGGGCACGAAACAGGAGGGTCGGGGTGGAGGGATTCGAACCCACGACATCTAGCTCCCAAAGCTAGTGCACTACCAGGCTGTGCTACACCCCGTCCGGCAACCCGGAAGGTGCGCGCACCGTAACACGCCGCAATCCCCCACCGGGCACCCAAGGAACATTTTTTTGCGCGCAAGATGGTGACAGCGCGAAGGTTGTGGGGTAGAAAGCTCCCCCTTGGTTTGGTGGCCGTAGCTCAGCTGGTAGAGCATCGGATTGTGGCTCCGATGGTCGCGGGTTCAATCCCCGTCGGTCACCCCACACTGG
>CAIOSS010001002.1 GCA_903860995.1 uncultured delta proteobacterium
CGCACGCGCGCGGCGGAGGCTGAGCCCGGCGCCTGCGTCGGCCCGGGGCCCGCGCCCGTGTCGGCGGGCGCCCGCGACGTCGATGGCCACCCGCTGTCCCCGTGCCCGTCGCGGCACCGCACCGGCTTCGCGCGCGACGGGTTCTGCGCGAGCGGCCCCGACGACCCGGGCGTGCACGCCGTGTGTGCGCGCGTGACCGAGGCGTTTCTCGCGTTCTCGCGGTCGCGGGGCAACGACCTCGTGACCCCGCGCGGCGCGTTTCCGGGCCTGCGCGACGGCGACGGGTGGTGCCTGTGCGCGGCGCGCTGGCGCGAGGCCGACGAGGCCGGCGTCGCGCCGCCGGTGGTGCGTTCGGGCACCAGCGACGCGGCGCTCGCGACGATCGACCGCGCGGCCCTCGACCGCCACGCGCTGCCGGAGCCCCGGTGACCCGCGCGCTGCTCCTCGCCCAGCTCGCCACGACCCTCCCCCTCGCGGGGCTCATCTGGACCATCCAGGTCGTGCACTACCCGCTCTTCGCCCGCGTCGGCGCGTCGGGCTTCGCCGCGTACCACGCCGCGCACGCGCAGCGCATCACGTGGCTCGTGGCCCCGCTCATGCTCGTCGAGCTCGCCGCGGCGCTCGCGTGGCTCCGCGGGCCCGTCGAGCGCGCGCCGACGTGGTTCGGGTACGCCATGGCGGCGCTCGTCGGCGTCGCGTGGGTCAGCACGGCGTGCTGGTCGGTGCCCGCGCACGCGCACCTCGAGCATGCCTTCGACCGCGCCGCGTACGACCGGCTCGTCGCCACCAACTGGGCGCGCACCGCCGCGTGGACCCTGCGCGCGGCCCTGCTGCTCTGGCTGACGTCGCGGGAGCTCGCGCCCCCCACGCGGTACGCTTCGAGCGTCACGGAAGCCTCGCTGCGAGCATCTGACCGTCCATGAGCAAGGCTTCAGTTCTCGTCCTGGGCGCGACCGGTGGCATCGGTCGGGCGCTCGCCGCCGACCTGCGCGCGAGCGGCGTCACTCCGCTTCTCGCCGCGCGACGCGAGGAGGGCCTGCGGGCCCTGGGCGACGAACTCGGCGCCCCATGGCGGGCCGTCGACGCGCGCGATCCCGCGCAGGTCGAGGCGCTGTTTGCGTGGGCGGACGAGGCCGCCGCCGCGGTCGGGGGCCTATGCGGCGTGGTGCACGCGATCGGGTCGATCCTGCTCAAGGCCGGGCACCGGACGACCGACGCGGAGTGGGGCGACGTGATCGCGCAGAACCTCACCTCGGCGTTCTACGTGGTGCGCGCCGCGGCGCCGCGGCTCGCGGTGCAGGGAGGCGCGATCGTGCTGTTCTCGACCGCCGCGACCCGCATCGGCCTGGCCAACCACGAGGCGATCTCCGCGGCCAAGGCCGGCGTCGAGGGCCTCGCGCTCGCCTCCGCGGCCACCTGGGCGGCGAAGGGCGTGCGCGTGAACGTGATCGCGCCCGGGCTCGTCGACACGCCCCTCGCGGCCCACCTCACGCGGCCCGGGCCGAGCCTCGACGCGTCGGTGAAGATGCATCCGCTCGGTCGCATCGGCCGACCCGACGACCTCGTGCTCGCGACGCGGGCCGCGCTGTTCAGCCCGTGGATGACCGCGCAGGTCATCGCCGTCGACGGCGGCCTCTCGGGACTCAAGGTCGCGCGCTGACCGACGCCACGTCGCTCGGGACCTCCACGGCGCGCCCGAGCGCGTCGAGCACGCGGAGGCGCACGCGCGCGTCATGAACCCGCTGCGCCTCGGTCCGTCGGCGGGCAGACGCCATCGGGAGCTTCATGCGCTCGTTGCCCGCGAGCGCCGGCGCGGCGCGGTCGAGGAGGTTCCAGTAGAGGGGCGTGAGCGGGCACGGGCGGGCGGCGTCGCGGCCCGTCGGATCGAAGCGACACCCGCGGCAGGCGTCGCCCATGCGCGCGAGGTAGGCCGCGCCGGACACGTACGGCTTGGTGGTCATCACGTCGCCCGCGGCGAAGGTTCCCATCCCGAGCACGTTGGGCTCGACCACCCAGTCGTAGGCGTCGGTGTACATCGCCCAGAACCAGTCGGTGAGCGCGCGCGGCGACACCCCGAGCAGCGTCGCGAGGTTGGCGAGCACCATGAGCCGCGTGATGTGATGCGAGGCGCCCTCGCGCCGCACGTCGGCGACGACCGTGTCCAGACAGCGGAGCCCGCTCTTCACCTCGCCCCAGTACGCCGCGGGCAGGGGGGCGTGCGCCCCGAGGTGGTTGGGCGCGCCGCCCGCGTCGAGCGCGCGAAACCCCTCCGTGACCCGGTGCACGTGCCGCACGAACTCGCGCCATCCGAGCACCTGACGCACGAAGCCCTCGGCGCTCGCGAGCGGCACCCGACCCGCGCCGTGGTCGGCGATCACGTCGGCGACCACGGCGCCCGGCAGGAGGCGCCCGAGGTTGAGCAGCGGGCTCACCCGGCTGTGGAAGAGGTGCGGGTGCGCCACGCTCATCGCGTCTTCGTACGGACCAAAGTGGGCCAGGGCGTGCTGGCGGGCGTGCGCCCAGAGCGCGTGCGCGTCGTCGGCGCTCGCGGGCAGGTCGAAGCCCGCGAGGTCGCCCGGGTGCCCCGCGAAGCGCGCGCGCACGAGGTCGATCACCTCGCGCGTGATCGCGTCGGGCGCCACGCCGAAACGCTCGGGCGCCGCGGGCGTGCCGGGCCAGCGCGCGCGGTTCTCGCCGTCGAACGAGAAGCGCCCACCGACCGGCCGACCGCCCTCCATCAACAGCCCCGTGGCGCGGCGCACGTGGCGGTAGAAGGCGTCCATGCGGTACGGCGCCGCGGGGAGCGCGGCCTCGAAGTGCAGCGGGGTGGTGAGCCACGTCGCGTTGGCGATCAGGTCGAGCGCCACCCCCGCGTCACGCAGCTCCTCGCGGAGAATCCGCTCGGCGGGCTCCATCACGGTGAATCGCGCGATGGCATGACGGGCGAGGGCCGCGCGAAGCTGCGCGCCGAAGCCGTCGTCGCCCTTGAGGTAGAGAACACGGAACCCCTTCGCCGCGAGCTCGAGCGCGAAGTGTCTCTCGTTCGCGAGCACCAGGGCGAGCTTCCACTGGTGGTACGGGCGGGCGCGGGCACGGGCGGCGGACTCGACCATCACCACGCCGACCGCCGCGGGGTCGGCGCCGGCGAGCGGTCCGACGTCCGTCGTCAGCTGGTCGTAAGGCACGTACACCCAGCGCCGCGCGGCCACCTCGTCGGGGGTAGGGCGCGCCGCGCGAATCCGCGAAGCGAAGGTCATCACAGTGTCGGATGCGCGCGGCACGCCGCGGGCTCGCGGAGCATCTGAACTCTCGTGCTGTTTCCCCTCGATCCCGACGACGGAGCGTGGCTGCGCGAGCGCACGCGGCTCGAGCACCCCGGCCGCGCCGACGGCGGACGCTTCGTGCTCTATTGGATGGCCACCGCGCTGCGCGGCGACGACAACCCCTGCCTCGACGCGGCGAAGGGCGAGGCCGCGCGCCGCGGGCTGCCGCTGCTCGTGTATCAGGGGCTCACCTGGCAGGCGTGGTACGCGTCCGACCGTACGCATGCGTTCATCCTCGAGGGCGCCGTCGACGTCGCCGAGGCGCTGCGCACGCAGGGCGTGCGTCACGTGCTGCACATCGCCCGCGACGAGCGCGACCGCGGCGCCCTCGTGGCGCTCGCGCGCGACGCCGCGGCGGTGTTCACCGAAGACTTTCCGTGCGGTCCGCTGCCGCGGTGGCGGGCCGCGCTCGCCCGCGCGACGGGGCGCCCGGTGTACGCGGTCGACACCGCGTGCGTGCTCCCGATGCGCGTGGTGGGGCGCGCCTGGGAGCGGGCGTACGCGTTCCGCGAGGCCACCCACGCCGCGCGGCTCGCACGCCTGCTCGCGACGCGGGCCGACGCGCCGGTGGTGAGCGCGTGGCAGGAGCCCATGCCCTTCGCGGAGACCGCGCTCGCGCCGGGCGGGCTGCGCGCCGTGGTGGCCGCGATGCGCATCGACCACGGCGTGGCGCCGGTGCCGGGCCTCACCGGCGGCGCGCGGGCCGCCGACGCCCGCTGGACGACCTGGCGCGACGCGCACCTGCGCACCTATCACGCCCGCCGCACCGACGCGGCCGACGAGGACGGCGCGAGCCTGCTCTCCCCGTGGCTGCACTTCGGCATGATCGCGCCGTGGCGCGTCGCGGCGGGGGCCTCCGCGGTCGGCGGTGAGGGCGCGGCGAAGTTCCTCGACGAGCTGCTCACGTGGCGCGAGCTCGCGTGGTGCTTCTGCGCCCACCGCGCCGACCACGCGAGCCCCGAGGCGCTCCCCGCGTGGGCGCGAAAAGTGCTCGCAGCGACGGCCGACCGACGGCGCGCGCGCCCCACCCTCGGCGCGATCGAGCGCGGGGAGACCGGCGACGAGATGTTCGACCTCGCGCAGCGCTCACTGCTGCGCCGCGGCGTGCTGCACAACAACGCCCGGATGACCTGGGGCCGCACCCTCGCGGGCTGGTTCGCCGACCCGGGCGAGGGTCTGCGGGTGCTCACCGACCTCAACCACCGGTACGCCCTCGACGGCCGTGACCCGGCCTCGTACGGCGGCCTGCTCTGGTGCTACGGGCAGTTCGACCGACCGCAGCCCGACCAGGGCGGCCCCCTCGGCGCGGTGCTCGCGCGGCCGGGATCGCAGCACCTGAAGCGCCTCGATGCGGCGCGCTACCGGCGCTGGATCGACGCCCCGTCGCGCCCGCGGTGCGTCGTCGTGGGCGCCGGGGTTGCGGGACTCGCCGCGGCGCGCGCGCTCCACGACCAGGGCGCGGAGGTCACCGTGCTCGACAAGGGACGCGCCCCCGGCGGCCGCCTCGCGACGCGTCGCACCGACCGCGGCGTGTTCGACCACGGGGCGCAGTTCTTCACCGTGCGCGATGCGCGCCTCGCGCACCACCTCGCCCGCTGGATCGACGACGGCGCCGTGACCCGCTGGTTCGACGACGCGTACCGCGGCGCGCGCGGCATGTCGTCGCTGACGCAGCACCTCGCCGCGGGCCTCGACGTGCGCTGCGACACGCGCGTCGCCGTCATCGCTCGCGGCGGGCGCGGGTGGGAGGTTCGCACCGAAGAGGGCGCGCGCTGGGAAGCCGACGTGGTGATCGTCACGGCGCCCGCGCCGCAGTCGCTCGCGCTCGTCGACGCGGGCGGCGTCGCGCTCGACCCGGCGACCCGCGCGGCGCTCGCGGGTATCGCGTACGAGCGCTGCCTCGCGGGGCTCTTCGCGGGACCGTGGCCGACGTCGCTGCCGTCCCACGGCGTCGCGCGCGTCGGCGGCGACGCCCTCGCGTGGCTCGCGAGCAACTGCGCGAAGGGCATCAGCGAGGCCCCCGCGATCACCGCGCACGCCACCGCGGCCTGGAGCCTCGCGCGCTGGGACGACCCCGACGCCGCCGCGCTCGAGGCGCTCGGCGCCGCGGCGTCGGCGCAACTCGGCGTCGCGGTCGACCCCGTCGCCCTGAAGCGATGGCGCTACGCCCGCCCGGTGCACACGCTCGAGGGCCCGGTGGTGCACCGCGACGGCGCGGCCACGCTGGTGTTCGCGGGCGACGCGTTTCACCGCGACGGCGGGCGCATCGAGGGCGCCGCGCTGTCGGGCCTCGCCGCGGCCGGTCTCGCGCTGGGCGGCTGAGCGTCCCGCGAGGCCCCGCGCGCCGACGCCGCGGCAGAGGGATGCTCACCTCCGCCCACGACCACCACGCCGACGCGCTCGACCGCCCGCAGCCAACCGAGCGCCCGCGGCGGCGTCGGCGCGAGCGCGGTCGGGCGAGGGAGCAACGGTTGACG
>CAIOSS010001003.1 GCA_903860995.1 uncultured delta proteobacterium
AACGCGCAACGCAAGCTCACGGCCAAGGAGCAAGAGGAGCTGGAACTGGAAGAATTCGACAAGAAGTGCTTCGAGTTCGAAGCCCAGCAACAGCAGGAGCTGGACGAGGCCAAGGCTCTCAGCATGCTCCCAATCGATGCTACGCCGGCGGAGGTCATGTTCACGCCTCGCCGGCGCATACCGTCCCACCGCCTCGAGGTGCAGCCCACGTCAGCCGTCCGAATGACGAGAGAGGAATTCTCCAGGCAGAGGGCCAGTGCCAGGCGCTGGGCCAACACCACGCTTCATCAACAAGGCCAGCGAGTCGCGCAGACCTCGCCGCAAGTCCAAGTCTGTGAGAACCGTCAGAGGCCACGGGTGCGTCACTCACCCTCGGCAGTTCCACCACCGCCCCCACCACCACCGGCGGAGACACCAAGACTTCCGATCATCCAGTATACGGACGACGTCGCGATCTTGGGTACTCGGGCTGAAATTCTCGACTGGCAAGCAGACAGGGATGCGATCGCACAACTTCCTGCGTACATCACTGAGCCTGGTCGCCACTGGGCAACCCACATCGACGAAGACACCGGCACCACTTTCATGGAGCGACTCCCGGAATTAATTCCTATTCCCCACGTCGCGCCGGCTGAGGAGAAGGTCAACGAAGACGACTTGCCTCCCCTCGACGTCAATGTATCGCTCTACATGACACCAGACGAGTTCGACAGCATCTTCCGCCGTGCCAGGCACACACCGGGCCAGGACAATCACCAGGCAGACGTCCTTAGCGGCCGTGTCCAATCGGCGCGAGACCAACTGCACCGCTACGACACCACGCTGCGGTATCCAGCGCGTTCTCTCGCCGAAACGCAGAGAGTGTTCGCCATGCGCGCTCGTGCCAGAGACGCACAGCAAGCTGACGACTTACGCACCGCCGTCGCACAGCAAGCACGCCGGCTCCGCGACGAGCAAGAGAGACTTCTGGTTCACGAGAACCAATTCACGAGGCGCCGACAGGAGGAGCGCCGACAGGCACGCGCGGCTACCGACGCCAACGACGCCCGTATGGACGCGCTTCGGGCCGAACGCGAGCAAGCACGTATTGTGCAAGCAAGCACCGACCACCTCCACTTAGTTTTTTGCGCGCAGTCGGCCGCAACGTACGCGCAGATCTCGCGGGACTCTGCCTGGGACCCCCTCAATCGACACAGGCGTTCCAGGGCAGAGATTGAGCGCCACACGCGTGAACAGATGGACGCTTGGGCGGCCAGCGAGTTCGTGCCGCCGCTCGCGCCTCCGCCCGTGATCATCGACGACTACAGGTGGACCAACACGACGATCAGCAGCGTGCCCGCGCCCGACGAGCGTCGACAGCGCGAGAGGGACAGCCCCGTTCCCACCCCCGACTCTAGACAATCCGTCTATGAGGGGGGCACGCCACGACACGACGTGGAGCAGTCTTTCGACTCGCTGGCTGACACATTGGCATCGACCAGCCTCACCAGCCCAGCAACTCAGCAGCCGGAATCGCCACTCACGGCAGACCCGCCACGTCGCCGCAACGGGTTCGACTATCGATACGCCATCGACCATGTCGACATCAACCACGACGCCGGCGACATGGACCCAGCGGGACTCAGTGTTCGCCCCTCGGCCTATTGGGGTATGCGTGACGGTGAAGTCACCAACCTCGTCGGCGACGCACTATTCGCCGAGGTCGACATCGAGGCCGGCACACTGATCGCCACGTTCCGAGGCGTCCGCATCACCAGGCAAGCCGCCCGCGAGGTTCCGGAGGGTGAGAACAACTATCTCATCTCCATGCAAGACGGCTTCGTGCTCGACTGCATGGACAACGCCACGGCCAGGCCGGTGAGATGCCTCGCAAGCCTTGCGAACCAAGCCGATTCCCTGCACGATCAGGTCGCTCAGCGCTTCCTGACCTACGACGACAACAACGCCTACGTCGTCTGGAGAGTAATCGACGGCGTTATGGAAGCAACTCTATACGCTGTTCGGCGAATAGCCAAGGGGGAGGAAATTATGTGGTCCTACGGTCCTAGTTTTGAGTATGGGTTCGACGCGGATACCGTATACTCGGACACTGTCGACGAGGAGCCAAGTTTCGAGGACGATAGCTCGGGCAGCAGAGTACTCACGGCAGACCCTCAGGCGGGAGTGCATCCGCAAGGGCAAGCGCGACAACTCCACCGAGTCATCAGGCGCCTACGCATGGCCGGATTCAGCCGTGCAACGGATGGAGTCGATGACGTCGAGGATGGAGCCTCAGAGTACGCGTTCGACAACGACAACGGGTTTTCCACCGATGAAGATCCGCAAGAGGACGAGCCTCAGCGATCGGAGCAGCTCGCTACACAGTCCAGTGGCGAGACGCCTCCGATGTCTCCGATTATTCCGACAGCAGTTCCCGTACATCTTGCCGTAGCATGGCTGGCCGGCGAATCGACAGCAGCTCCTGCGCACGCAACGGCGCAAGGAGTGCAACGGCGACGCATAACGCCGGTGGCTGTCCAGCCACCGACGCCTGCCACAGCGGAGTCCGAGGAGCGCGACGGCGACAGCAACGTCAAGAGTGGAGGCACCGCTTAAGCGGCGCAGAGGAGAGAGAAAATTAATAAGGAGAAGAGCTAGCATATCTAACCGCGAGTGCGTTTTTCAACAC
>CAIOSS010001004.1 GCA_903860995.1 uncultured delta proteobacterium
GCTCGTAGGGCTCGCCGCGGTCGTCTTCGCGGCGATCGTCACGCAGCGGCCCGCGCCAACCCGGCGCCCCACGCCCCCCGTCGCGGTCCCCGCACCCTCTGCCGCGGCGCCTGCCCCCCCGCCCGCGGTCGTCGTCCCCCCGCCCGCAATCGTTGTCCCCGCGCCCGGCGTCGTGGGGGCCCCCGCGGTTGGCGCCGTGCCGGCGATCGTGGCGCCCGCTGCGGCGCGTCTGGTGCCCCGCCGGTCCCACGCCCCGCGCGAAGCCGGCGGTCGCATCCCGATCGAGTGAGCGGCGGGCGGTGATTGCGCGCTGCGGTCTGGCGATCGGGACGCGATGCCCCTATGGTTGCGAGCCCCCGTCGAGGCGGTCACCTCCATCGACCGCGCGGGTGATCAGCCCATCATGAACCAGGATTTCGGCGTCAATCAGGCATTCGTGGAGGAGCTGTTCCTCCGCTACCAGGAGAACCCCTCGACCGTCGGCGAGCGCTGGCGTACCTACTTCGACGGGCTCCAGACCGAGGCCGGCCACGTGCTCGCGGCGACGCAGCAGGCCGACGCGCCCGCCGGCAACGGTCACGTCACCAACGGCAACGGCAACGGCCATGGCCACGGCTTTGCGGTCGCCCCGCTGGGCGCGATGCTCAGCATGTCGCCGGTCGGCGTCGACGCCGAGCTCGCGCAGCGGGTCAACCAGCTCATCCACGCGTACCGCCTCCGCGGCCACCTCTGGGCCTCGCTCGATCCGCTCGGGCTGGTGAGCCTCCCTCCCCGCGAGCTCACGCCCGACCGCTTCGGCATCCGCGAGGCCGAGCTCGACGCGCGCGTCCCCGCGGGCGACCTCGGCGGCCTCGGCCACGACGCCACGGTGCGCGCCATCATCGGCCGCCTCGAGGAGACCTACTGCCGCAGCATCGGCGTCGAGTACATGCACATCGAGGAGCTCCACATGCGCGCGTGGCTGCGCGAGCGCATGGAGGGCAGCGCCAACCGGCTCGACCTCGCCGCCGACCAGCAGCTCCACATCCTCGGGCGGCTCATCGACGCGGAGATCTTCGAGCAGTTCCTGCACACCAACTTCATCGGGGCGAAGCGCTTCTCGCTGGAGGGCGGCGAGTCGCTCATCCCCCTGCTCGACCTGCTCATCGAGCGCGCGGGCGAGCTGGGCGTCGAGGAGACGGTCATCGGCATGGCCCACCGCGGCCGGCTCAACGTGCTCTGCAACATCATGCAGAAGTCCCCGAAGGACATCTTCGCGCACTTCTTCGACAAGCACCCCGAGCACAGCATGGGGCGCGGGGACGTGAAGTATCACCTCGGGTACTCGTGCGACCGGCCCACGGCGCAGGGCTCGATGCACCTGTCGCTGGCCTTCAACCCGTCGCACCTGGAGTTCGTCAACCCGGTGGTCACCGGCCGCGTGCGCGCCAAGCAGGACCGTCGCGGTGACGCCGAGCGTCGGCGCGTGGTGCCGCTGCTCATCCACGGCGACGCGGCCTTCATCGGCCAGGGGGTCGTCGCCGAGACGCTCAACCTGATGAGCCTGCGGGGCTACGCCACCGGCGGCACGCTGCACGTCGTGGTCAACAACCAGGTGGGCTTCACCACCAACGCCGACGACGCGCGCTCGACCCGCTACGCCACCGACCTCGCCAAGATGCTCGGCATCCCGATCTTCCACGTCAACGGAGAGGACCCCGAGGCCGTCGCCCACGTCGCGCACCTCGCGGTCGAGTACCGCCAGGAGTTCGGCCGCGACGTGGTCATCGACATGTACTGCTACCGCAAGTGGGGCCACAACGAGACCGACGAGCCCCGCTTCACGCAGCCCGTGATGTACGCCTCCATCGACCGCAAGCCGTCCGTGCGCGCGGCCTACGTCGACCGGCTGCTCCAGCTCGGGAAGGTGACCCGCGAGCAGGTCGACGCCCTCGCCGCCAACCGCAAGCGCTCCCTCGAGGAGGAGCTCACGGAGACGCGCGACTCGCTGCACCACCCGGCGCTGAGCAGCCTCGCGGGCCTCTGGGCGAAGTACCGCGGCGGCGCCGATGCGCAGGTGCCCGACGCCGAGACGAAGGTCAGCGCCGAGCGCCTCAAGGCGCTGATGGCCACCCTCACCACGGTGCCCGACGGGTTCCACATCAACCCGAAGGTGCAGGGGCTCCTGAAGAGCCGGCGCGAACAGCTCGCCGATCAGCTCGACTGGGGCACCGCCGAGGCGCTCGCGTTCGCCTCGCTGCTCGACGAGGGCGTGCCCATCCGACTCTCCGGGCAGGACGCGGGCCGCGGCACCTTCAGCCACCGCCACGCGGTGTGGACCGACGCGGTCAACGGCCAGCGCTACGCCCCGCTCACGGCCACCGCCACGGGCAAGGCGCGCTTCGAGGTGTACGACTCGCCGCTCTCGGAGACCGGGGTGCTGGGCTTCGACTACGGCTACTCCCTCGACTACCCCGACGGGCTGGTCATCTGGGAGGCGCAGTTCGGCGACTTCGCCAACGGGGGGCAGGTCATCATCGATCAGTTCTTGTCGTCGGGAGAGGACAAGTGGAACCGCCTGTCGGGCCTCACGCTGCTGCTCCCTCACGGCTTCGAGGGCGCCGGGCCGGAGCACTCGAGCGGCCGCGTCGAGCGCTTCCTCCAGCTCTGCGCCGAAGACAACCTCTTCGTGTGCAACCTCACGACCCCCGCGCAGGTCTTCCACGTGCTGCGCCGGCAGGTGCTGCGCTCGATCCGCAAGCCCCTGGTCATCATGACCCCGAAGAGCTTCCTGCGCGTGAAGGAGTCGACCCTCGACGACCTCGCCAACGGCAGCTTCCAGCGGGTGATCCCCGACCGCGCGGTCGACCCGAAGGCCGCCCGCAAGGTGCTGCTCTGCTCGGGCAAGGTGTACTGGGACCTCCATGCCGCCCGGGCGAAGCGCGGCGCGATGGACGTCGCCATCATCCGCCTGGAACAGCTCTACCCCCTGTCCAAGGCTGCGCTGGCCGAGGCGCTCGCGCCCTACCCCGACGGCACCCCCCTCGTGTGGGTCCAGGAAGACCCGTGGAACATGGGCGCCTGGTACTTCCTCGCCGCGCGGCTCCCGGGCCTTCTGGGCGCGCGGCTCCCGCTGAGCTGCGTCGCCCGCGAGGAGAGCGCGTCGCCCGCTACCGGCTCGAAGGCCAGCCACGACCTGGAGCAGCTCGCGCTCCTCGACGAGGCGCTCAGGTAGCGAAGGAGCCCCGCCCAATGACCCCCAGCGATCCAGTGCCTTCGTCGAAGCCGGCGCCCCCGCGCCGCGGCCACCTGCTGGTCATTGACGATGACGCGCTCGTGCGGGTGTCGCTCGGTCACATCCTCGCGTTCGAGCACGAGGTGACGCTCTGCGACTCGGGCCCTGCGGCGCTCAAGCTCTTCGCCGACGGCGCCCGCTTCGACGCGATCCTGTGCGACGTCAACATGCCCGGCATGGACGGCCCCGAGCTCTACGACGCCATGGCGCTGGCGGTGCCCGACCAGCTGGCGCGCACGATCTTTCTCACCGGCGGCGCGTACACCACGCGGGCGCAGAGCTTCCTCGGGCGCATCACCAACGAGCAGATGGAGAAGCCCTTCGAGTTCGAGGTGCTGCGCGCCACGCTCGCGCGGCTGATGCGCTGACCGTCTCAGCCGACCGGCGGCAGGAACCGTCTCCCGGCCTCGAAGAGGCCAGCGACGGCGCCCCAGCCGATGCCCAGCAACAGCAGGAAGAGCGCGACGGAGATCGCCTGCATCCGCCGCTGGGCTTGCGGTGACGCCGCGAGGCCGTGGATGAACGCCGCCGTGTACACCCCGTTGGCGAGGTGGAAGGTCGTGCCGAGCACGCCCAGGAGGTAGACCACCAGGGTCGGGGGGTGGTGCCGCATGTGCGAGGCGAGGTCTTCGAAGCTCTCGTGCCCGGTGGGGCTGCGCAGCGCCGGGCTGA
>CAIOSS010001005.1 GCA_903860995.1 uncultured delta proteobacterium
CACCACCTCCAGCTCCACCTCGAACACGCACACGCCGCCGCTGTTGCTCGCCTGCACCGCCACCACCGACGCCGCCGCCAGCGCGCTCGGCACGCCGCTCAGCTCGCCGCTCGCGCCGTCCAGCTCCACGCCCTCGGGCGGCGCCGCGGACTCGGCCGCCACTGCGAATCGCGCCGCTGCGCCACCGCCCGCCAGCGACTCCGGCGCCACGCGGCACGCCACGCCCAGCCGCAGACGCACGCGGCCGCTCGGGTACGCGCACCGCGGCGGCAGCGGCAGCACCGTCAGCTTCAGCTCGGCGCACTCGCCGTCGCCACGCGAGTTCCACGGCACCAGACTGAACACCAGCGGCACCTCCGCCGGCACCTCCGGACGACCCTCCACGCAGCCGGTCGCCAGGTCCACCGACAGGCCCGCCGGCAGCGCCGAGCTGTGCGCGCCCACGCGGAACGCCGTCGCCGCGTCCCCCGCCGTCACCCGCAGCGCGTCCTTCGAGGCCGCCAGCCTCGCCCGCATCGCCTCGGCGGCGTCGAGGATCACCCGCTCCTGCCCCGGCGTCGTCGCGAGGCGCTCGAAGAGCGGCCGCAGCATGAAGCGCAGCGCGGCCCCGTCGTCCCAGCGACCGCCGCCGTGCCGGCCCCACGGGCCGCGGCCGTGCTCGTCGCGGTCCCAGCGACCGCCGCCGCAGCGTCCGCCGCCGCAACCCCCGTGACCGCACCGACCGCGCCGAAGCGTACTGATGAGCCCGATCAGGCAGGCCGTACCAACGATGAATCCCAACATGGTTCGTCTCTCCTCGTCCGCGGGAGCGCACTGCTCGCCGCCGAAGATGAGGGTGGCGACGCTCTGTGAAGCTCCCCCGGGGGCGCGTGTGAAGAAGTGCAAAGCCCACCATCGCCCCTCCCCGCGGCGTAGAGTCCAGCGCTCTGCTCCGCTCCCTCCTTCCCCTCTTTTCCCTCCGCGACACCGCCGTGCACCGCAGCGCCCTCCACGACGACCTCCGCGCCACCCTCGCCCTCGCGCTGCCCGCGGTGGCCCAGTCCCTCCTGCAGACCCTCGTCTTCCTCGCGGACCGCTTCTTCCTCGGACACCACAGCGCCGCGGCCCTCGCCGCCATGCAGATCGCCGGGCCCCTCACCTGGACGCTCCAGTCGGTCTTCGGCGCCTTCGGCGTGGGCACCCTCGCGGTCATCGGCCGCGCGGTCGGCGCGGGCGACCGGCGACTCGCCGCCAGCGCCCTGTACGGCAGTCTCGTGCCTGCGCTGGCCCTCGGACTCCTCGTCGGCGGCGTCTCGGCGCTCGGCCTCCAGCCCCTCGTCGACGTCCTCGGCGGCGGCGCATCGACCGCGGTGCGGGGCGAGGCTGCCCGCTACCTCGGCGTGGTGCTCCCGGCGATGCCCCTGCTCTTCGTGGCGATGGTGTGCACCCAGGCCCTCCAGGCGGGCGGCGACACCCGCACGCCGCTCGCCATCGCGATCGCCACCAACGCCCTCAACCTCGCCCTCAACGCGGTGCTCATCTTCGGCCGCTTCGGGCTCCCGCGGCTCGGGGCGCGCGGCGCCGCCATCGCCAACGTCTCCGCCTTCGCCCTCGAGGCGGCCCTCTCCCTCGCCGCGCTCTCGCGCCGCGACCGGCTCGTGAGCCTCCGCGCCGTGGGCCCGCTCGACGTGCGCGCCGGCATGCGCCGCGTGCTCCGCGTCTCCTGGGGAGCCTTCGGCGAGCGCGCGCTCTATCACACGGGCTACCTCGTCTACGTCCGCATCACCAACGGCCTCGGGCCCGTCGCGATGGCCGCGCACCAGGCGCTGCTCTCGCTGGAGAGCGTGTCGTTCCTCTCGGCGGACGGCTTCGGCGTCGCGGCGGGCTCACGCGTCGCGCAGCGCCTCGGCGCCGGCGACCCCGGCGGAGCCCGCCGCGCCGGATGGATCGCCGCGGGCACCTCCGCCGCGCTCATCGCCGTCGTGGCGGTGTGCCTGTACTTCGGCGCCGAGGGCATGCTGCGGGTGTTCCTCGACGATCCGGCGGCGATTCGCGAGGGCGTCCGCGCGATGCTGCCCGGGGCATTGGTCCAGGTGCCGATGGTGCTCTCCATCGTGCTGCTCCAGTCGCTGCGCGGCGCCGGTGCGACCCGGGAGGCCTTCGGCATCGCCGTGCTGGGATCCTTCGTCGTGCGCATCGCGGCGACGCTCTTCTTCGTGCAGGGCCTGCACCTCGGCCTCGCCGGCGTCTGGCTGGGGAGCGGCTGCGACTGGATCCTGCGCGCCGCGCTCGCCTCGTGGCGATGGCAGCTCGGTCACTGGGCGCGGGTGAAGGTCTGAGCGGCCCTCCCCGATCGGTGCCCGCTCAGCGGAGCGTCGACTCGCGCCGGATGCGGTCGAGCCAGTCGCGGGCCGTCTCGCGCGCGCCGGTCGGGCGGCTCTCGTCTTCCGCGAGGGCCGAGAACGTGGCCGCGGCCTCCGCGGGTTCGCCGCTGCGGTAGAGCGCGATCGCCCTCATCCGCTGCGCTTCTGCGAGCACGCGGGCCTCGCCGAGGGCTGCGAGGTCGCCCACGCGCAGCGCCTCGAGCGCCGGGCCGAAGCGCTCCGCGAGGAAGAGCTGCCGACCAGCGAGGTAGGCCGCCCACGGTTCGTTAAAGGCCTGCGGGTCGAGGCTTAGCCGCGCCATCGCGCTGGTCGGCGACGGGTCGAGCTCTCCGCGACCGATGAGGAGGTCGCGGAAGGCCTCCGCCAGGGGACCGCCGCGGTCGACCATCGCGCGCTTGATGATCAGCGTGCGCGCCTCGTCCTCGTCGAGTGTCGCCGGATCGAGCGCGTCGAAGAAGGGTCGCGCCGCGGCCGCGCCACGCCAGCGCCACACCTGGTCGGCGACCTGCGACCGGACCCGCTGCCCCGCCGCCGGCCCGAGCGCCCTCTCGGCGTCCACGGCGACGGCGGCGGCGCCCGGGAGATCGTCCGCGCGCACCCTCGACACCGCCAACAGCAGCCTCGTGTGGAGGTCGGTCGGGTCGTGGCCCACCAGCGCGCGAAGCTCCCGCTCGGCGGAGAGGAGGTCACCCGCGTCGAGGTGCGCCGCCGCATCCCGGCCGAGGTCTTCGAGCAGCAGCGGGCAGGTGCGGCCAAACACCGACGCACGGCGAAAGCGCGTCCGCGCCCGCGCGAGCATGCTCTCCGGCGTCGGAACGCCGCGAAGGAAGGCGTGCCAGCGCGCCTCGAGCGCGGGGAGCGACTCGCCATAGGCCGCGAGGGCGTCGGCGTCGCGGTAGAAGCGGCGGAAGCGCGCGGTCCCCCTTGTTTCGAGGAGCCAGCGGCAGAATGAGCCCGCCGCGGTGTACGCCCGCCCCGACGGGGCCGCGAAGAACCCGAGGCCTGTCAGCGAAGCCACGGAGGGCGTGAGCCCGGCCTCCATCATCGCGCGCGACCACTGGTGCGGGCTCGCGTCACCTTCGCCCTCCCACGCCGCGGCCACCGCCGCGCCCTCGATCAACCCCGGCGCGGGCATCCAGCGACCGACCGCCGTCACGTGGAAGGGCCCGTCGGCCATCACCCCTGCGACCACGTGCGCGAGCTCGTGCTTCAGCACCGGGTGCGGGAACGGCGCGTACTGGAGGTACACCTCGTTGCGCCAGGGCTTGGCGATGTACGTGTCCGCCGCGCCCATCAGTTCGCGCTTCTGCGCGGCGTTGGCGAACAGAAAGACCGTGATCGGCGCGCGCTGCCGCACGCCGAAGGTGTCCTCATGCTGCGCCACGCGGACGTCGCAGTCGCGCGCGGTGAGCGCGGCCTGGTGGGCGTCGATGGAGCGGTCGTACAGCACCACGCATCGGCGCGAGGCAGCGCGCCGTTCGAGGGCGCGGGCGATGTCCGCCGCGTCGTGCCGGTGTCCCAGGAGGGGACCCGCCGCGTACACGCCCGCGCCGATCGCCGCGCCGATCGCGAGGGGCAGCCACGCGGCGGCGCGAGCCCGGAGGCGGGCGGACGACAGGCGTCCGCTGGGTGCGTCCCAGGCGCCGACGAGGAGCGACGCGGCGGCGACGATCCAGCCGACGGTGCCCAGGCGATGGGTCACGTGCGCCAGCGTGAGCGGCACGCGCTCGTCGTAGATGGCGCCGGGAAAGAAGCCGAAGAAGGGGTCGAAGGCGAAGATGGTCGGCGTGAGGTAGAAGCGCGCGAGGCTCCACGCGACGAATGCCGGGACGAGCAGCGCGGCGGCGGCGGTGGCGACCCCGCGGCGCTGGACGGCGGCGCCGAAGATGGCCCCGAGCAAGCCTGCCAGGACGGGTCCGGGGAGCGCGAAAAGGAGCGCGTAGACGGCGCCGGTCGCGGGCGCGCACGCCGGCGCTGCGGCAGCGCGCGCGAGGACGACGAG